>JAUZQR010000273.1 GCA_030950865.1 Mariprofundaceae bacterium
ACAATCGCCGCATCATCAGCAAAAGCACGGTCACCATGCAACTCTTTAAAATCATCGAAAATCAACGGTACATAATCCAAGAAGTTAGGGCGGTCAGGATGCCTCGATAGCTGTGCCATCTGACCACGGGTCGCTTGACCATATGTCTTTTCAATCAATTGATCGCGTTTTTTACTAAGCCGCTCGACTTCTTCTGCAATATCCACATCGGCATCACTACCCATGCGTGACAACTCATCAATTTTCGCACTCATTTCAGCAATAGGACGTTCAAACTCAAGATAACTTCGGGCCATGATTCCCTCCTTACTTTATACAGCCAATATATACATCAGGCTGTTTTCTTACGAAATGTTCGGTTCTCTACAATAACTGGTTTCCAAGTCGCACACTGCACCGACACAGCATCCATACCAAAATGCTCATACAATGAACGCCGCACAATATTATTCCACAATGGTGCAGGTAGTGCCGACTCAAGCCGCGCTATACTGCCATTTGCCAACACGACTTTAAACCGCCACTGCACATGGGCATCCGAATCAACAGGTAATTGGCGTAACACCTTGAGGCTTTCATCATTTAATTTACTCGCATGAACAGCAAGCGTAATGCGCTGCACTAACTCGGGCAGAACATTTTCAAGCAAAATCATCGCTTCAGCAATTAGTGTGGGTTCTTCTTTGGATGCATCTACCTTAGCTGCCAATAATAAGGGAGCATCAGCTTGCAACATTTCACGACAGGATTCGTATAGTTTGGAAAACACCACCATTTCCGCTCGACCATGCAAATCTTCCAATTGCACAAAAGCCATCATACCACGAGCAGTTCTAAATTCACGCATCGAAGATACAAATACGGGAACCACAACTTTGGCTTCATCCAAACATCCTGACAATTGACCCAAATGAATATCTGCCAAGCCTGAAACTTGATGCAAATAACTTTGCAAAGGGTGACCTGTTAAATAAAAACCCAACACATCTCGCTCTGCCTGCAAACATTCACGCTCATCCCACGGCTCTAACCACGGAAACAAATCATTGCCATCCTCACAAGGCTCCGCAACACCAAACAAACCTGTTTGATTTGCCAAGCGGTCGTGTCTGCGCCGTGAAGATTCATCCAAAGCCACTGCCATACCTTGCAAGCCAGCACGCATATGCGGAATCATGACACTCATCGCCCCTGCCTTGACCAATGCCTCACAAACACGTTTGTTTAGTGTTTTTTCTGGCAAACGCATCACCATATCATCAAAAGATGTAAACTTATCACCCGCATTTCTAGCTTCGACCAAACTACGAATCGCCGCTTCACCTACACCTTTGATTGCCCCCATACCGTAGCGAATAGCATCTCCTTCTGGTACAAACTCCCAATCAGAAGCATTCACATCAGGTGGCAACATCGTTAAATTCATTTCCGCACAATCAGCAACCAAGATGGCTACTTTATCAGCATTGCCCATATCACAGGATAAAGTTGCCGCCATAAATGCTTGCGGGTAATGGGCTTTTAAATAGGCGGTTTGATAACAAATCAGCGCATAGGCTGCTGAATGCGATTTATTAAAACCATAACCTGCAAATTTTTCCATCAAATCAAATACATGCTCTGCCTTATCGGCTGGAACACCTTGTTTTTCAGAGCCTGCCATAAAAATCTTGCGCTGCTCTGCCATTTCTTCAGCTTTTTTCTTACCCATGGCACGGCGCAACATATCCGCCTGACCCAAACTATAACCAGCCAATACCTGCGCAATTTGCATCACTTGTTCCTGATACAAAATAACCCCATTGGTTTCTTTAAGGATAGGCTCTAACTGTGGCAATGGATAAACAATATCTTGGCGACCATGCTTGCATTCTACATACGTACCCACCATGCCCGACTCCATCGGTCCAGGGCGATACAAAGCCACCAAGGCAATAATATCTTCAAAACAATCAGGTTTTAGTTCGGTGAGAAGCTCACGCATACCTTGCGATTCCACTTGGAATACAGCCTTGGTCTGACCACGCTGCATCAACTCAAAACTAGCATCATCATGCATGGGGATGGTGGTAATATCGAAGTCTTCATCACCTTTTTGTTTGCGCACCAAGCGGCAAGCCAAATCAATCACGGTGAGCGTTTTAAGACCAAGAAAATCGAACTTAATCAAGCCCATTTTCTCGGAATTTCCCATATCCCACTGTACAACCTTGGATTCAGCACCTGTAATCTTGAACAAGGGCGCATTTTCTACCA
>JAUZQR010000274.1 GCA_030950865.1 Mariprofundaceae bacterium
GGGCTATCTGATTGAGCGACATCTTTTAAGGTGTTTGCATAGACATTGCCGTTGATAGCCGTGTGAAACATAGGCGCAGTTGGATAGGATGTATAACGAGGGCCTGCCTTGTCATATTTGGTAATCATATCGATGTTGAAAAGGTTAGATGTTGATTCAATTGCCGTCATGGGTGCGAAGCGTCTTCCTGATGCGCTCTAAAATCAAATAAAAACAAGTAGTTGAGTATTTTTATCAGGTATTCTATCATATTTCAAAGTGGTTTTTAAGCCACTTCTTTGCAGATGGTAGGTCGCAGAATTTGCCATCAAGTTGCGCTTCATAGGCAGCTTTGATGCATGCGCCCATATCTTTTCCCGAAGTCATACCCATATCCATGAGTATATGCCCATTCACAATCGCGGGTGTTTTTTCTGTATGGTTGGATAAGGCTTGTGCTTTTTCTAGCCAAGCTAAGGCGGGACGACAGGCAGGTGAGGGGCTACGACCCGAAGCATCAGCTTCGACCAACATTTCCCATAATTCAATGGATGCTGGCTCTAATCTGTGTGCCAAGCGACGAACGGCTCGACTTGTTGGCTCACCGCATAAATGGGTAATATGATCATGCACTAAAGGATGAACAAATTGCGCGATACGCTTGGGTGCTGCAATACGCTTTAAGAATGAAGCGGTGGGTTCAAACCCTGCCTCGCTATGATTGGGCGAACGAATATTGCCATCCTCATCGGTAAAGGTGGTGATGGGCTTGCCCAAATCATGGCATAAAGCCGCCAACATAAGGTGTTCGCAGGTTTCGTAATCTAACCTTTCACGCTTGCTGATAAGCGCAGCCTGATCGCAGACTTGTAGGGTATGCACCCAAGCATCACCCTCTGGATGCCAACGTGGGTCTTGTGGACATGTGGTTAGGGCTTCTAATTCAGGGTAAAGCGTGGACAAACAGCCGCTATCTTTAAGAGCTTGAAGCCCAAAAGATGGGTAAGGTGCATGCGTCCATTTTTGCCATTCACACCACAAGCGCGAATCAGGAAGGTTGCTCACTTCAGCCACCAAGTTCGCACATAATTGAGCTGTTTCAGGTGCTAAAGAAAGCTTAAAGCGAGCTGCGAACTGCATGGCTCGTAATACACGCAATGGATCTTCTGAAAAAGCGGGGGAAACATGGCGTAAGATGCGATTTTGTAAATCTTCTTGCCCATGATGAAAATCTAAGAGTTCGCTGCTGATTGGGTCAAACATCATAGCATTGATGGTAAAATCACGGCGTGATGAGGCAATTTCAGGGTTTAGTTGTGGATTGCTTGTTACTGTAAAACCACGGTGACCTTGGGCTGTTTTTGTTTCTGTTCGTGGCAGTGCCAAATCAATCTCATGCCCATCGCGCCATAATTTAATCACACCAAAATGTTTGCCGACTTGCTCCGTATGCCCCAATGATTGCGCTATACGCAAGAGTTTATCTACATCTAAGCCATACACTTCAAGGTCAATGTCTTTGCTGCTTTGCTGTAAACATAAATCGCGTACACTACCACCCACCAGCCACGCTTTGCCCCCACACTCGGCAATGGCTTGGCATATTTCCTGCGCGATAGCAGGTATGTTTTTGCGCCATTGTGGCTTTTGCGTGGTTGTTTGTGTCATGTCGCTATTTCATATTCGACAACCCATAAAAGCAAGCTTATGGTGGCATCTGGGCTTATAGGTGATTAACTAGGAGGGTTTATGCGTTGGGCAAGTGGTATTCATCGGGCAAAGTATTTTAAAAGGAAAAAACTTACTGTTGTTGGTTCGGGAAATGTTGGGGCAACAGCCGCATTCTTGGCAGCACAACGGGAATTGGGTGATGTGGTGTTACTCGATGTGATAGATGGTGTGCCGCAGGGAAAAGCGCTGGATATGTATGAGGCATCGCCAATTTTAGGTTATGATGCACAGGTGACAGGAACACAAAATTACCAAGATACCGCCGAATCGGATTTGGTGATTATCACGGCTGGCATTGCCAGAAAACCAGGCATGTCGCGTGATGATTTATTGGCAACGAATGTGAAGATTGTCGCAGATGTCACGAAAAAGATTGTGGCGTATTCACCCGAATGTGTCATTTTGGTGGTGACCAACCCCTTGGATGCGATGGTTTATACTGCCAAGCAGGTATCAGGTTTTCCACGCGAACGGGTGATTGGTATGGCAGGTGTGCTTGATTCAGCACGTATGCGCTCATTTATTGCTGAAAAATTAAAGGTCTCTATTTCTGATGTGTCAGCATTTGTTTTGGGTGGGCATGGCGACACCATGGTTCCGCTGCCGCGCTATGCGACGGTGGCAGGTATTTCGATTACCGAAATGATGTCCAAAGATGATATTGCAGCGATTTGTGAACGTACAGCGCAGGGCGGTGCAGAAATTGTAGAACTACTCAAAACAGGCTCGGCTTTTTATGCGCCAGGTGCGGCTGTTGTAGAAATGGCAGAAGCCATTTTGAAGGATAAAGGGCGTGTATTACCATGCGCAGTATATCTGGATGGTGAGTATGGTGTGGATGGCTATTATATGGGTGTGCCGTGCCGATTGGGTGGCGATGGTTTGCAATCGGTGGTGGAGTTGGATTTAACGCGTGATGAGAAAGCTGCCATGAATACTTCTTTGGCATCTGTGAAAGAATTGGTGAAACAAGTTGATAATCTGGGGGTGTTTTAAACAATGAATATCCATGAATATCAGGCAAAAGAGATTCTGAAATCTTTTGGTGTAACTGTACCCAAAGGATATTTGGCACATACTGCTGATGAGGCGGTGCAGCAAGCAAAAGAGCTTGGTGGTGATGTTTGTGTGGTCAAAGCGCAAATTCATGCGGGTGGGCGCGGTAAAGCAGGTGGTGTACGCATTTGCAAATCACCCGATGAAGTCAAAACTGCTGCGAATGGCTTGCTTGGCTCGGTGTTGGTGACCAAGCAGACAGGTGAAGCAGGTAAAGAAGTTGGCAAAGTATATATTGAAGAGGGTTTGGATATTGCCCGTGAATTTTACCTTTCTTTGTTGGTGGATAGAGAGGAAGAATGCGTGTCATTTGTGGTGAGTCCTGCGGGTGGCATGGATATTGAAGAGGTTGCAGCGACACAGCCTGAGAAAATTGCCACATTTCCTGTTCGGGACATAAATATATGTGATACGACTAAGATGGCTTCTTTTTTGGGTTTGAATGGTGATGCAGTAACAAAATTTGATGATTTGGCTAAGAAACTGTATCAGATTTTTATGGATAGTGATGCAGCCATGTTGGAGTTGAATCCCTTGGTACTTACGGGAGCAGGGGATTTGGTAGCATTGGATGCCAAGTTTGTAGCCGATGATAATGCGCTGTATCGGCAAGAAGCGATTGTTGCGATGCGCGATTTGTCTGAGGAAGATTCACGAGAGATTGAAGCGGCACAGTTTGGTCTGAATTATATTCAACTCGATGGAAATATTGGTTGTATGGTGAATGGTGCAGGGCTTGCCATGGCGACTATGGATATGATTCACATGAAGGGCGAGGAGCCTGCAAATTTTTTGGATGTGGGTGGTGGTGTAACGATTCCAGCAGTCACAGAAGCCTTTAAATTACTATTTTCTGATAAGCATGTGAAAGCTGTATTGGTGAATATTTTTGGCGGCATTGTACGTTGTGATATTATTGCGCAGGGTTTGTTAGAGGCGATTAAAACACACCCTATGAATGTGCCTGTGGTGATGCGTTTGGTGGGAACCAATGAAGAGGCTGGGCAGAAGTTAATCAAGGATGCGGCATTGGATGTGTATTGGGCCGATGATTTGGATGAAGCAGCTAGTATTGCAGTAAAGGTAATATCATGACAATTTTTCAGGATAGAAAAATTGCACGGCTTTGCCGCCCAGAGGGACGAGCACATGGAGGTGCGAGGTGAGCGTATTATTGAGTAAAAATACTCGTGTGATTTGCCAAGGTTTTACAGGCAAGCAAGGCAGCTTTCACTCTGAGCAAATGATGACATATGGCACAAGCTTTGTGGGTGGGGTAACACCCAAGAAAGGTGGGCAAGTCCATTTGGGAAAACCTGTGTTTAACTCGGTTGTAGATGCAGTCAAAGAAGAGGGCGCTGAAGCCACAGTGATTTTTGTGCCGCCACGCTTTGCAGCGGCTGCAATCATTGAAGCTTCGGATGCTGGTTTAGGCTTGATTGTATGTATTACTGAAGGCATACCAGTATTGGATATGCTTAAAGTCAAAGAGCATTTAAAAAATAGCAACGCGGTGCTTATTGGACCCAACTGCCCAGGCATTATTACGCCAGGCGAAGCGAAAATTGGTATTATGCCCGCGCATATTCATAAATCTGGGCGTGTGGGTGTGATTTCCCGCTCTGGCACGTTGACTTACGAAGCGGTGGATCAGCTTACACGAACTGGGCTTGGTCAATCCACCTGTATTGGTATGGGCGGTGATCCGATTCATGGCATGGATTTTATTGATGCCTTAAAACTCTTTGAAGCGGATGAGCAAACCGAAGGTGTGGTTATGATTGGTGAAATTGGTGGCTCAGACGAAGAAAATGCAGCTGAATTCATCAAAGGACATATTTCCAAACCTGTCACAGCATTTATTGCAGGGGCAACAGCGCCAACGGGCAAACGTATGGGGCATGCTGGAGCGATTATTTCAGGTGGTAAAGGTACGGCTGAAGCGAAATATACAGCTTTAGAAGAGGCTGGCGTGGCAATTGAGCATAACCCAACATTATTGGGGCAGCGCATGTTAGAGATGCTTCACTAAGTTGTTACTTAATGGATAATCGTAGACAGTTTATTCGCCATCCTATTGATGTGCCAATTCAAATATCGCCTCAGTCAGATAGTGTTTTAGATTATATTTCTATAGTGGATATTGGTGAGGGAGGCATTGCTTTTTATACCAATGTTATCTTTGAAAAAGGTTGTGCATTAAGTATTAAAATACCACATGTTCAGCCGCCTTTTGAAGCATTATGCGTGGTTTGCTGGCAAAGAGAAAAGGGTGACGAGTTTGAGGTTGGTGTTCGTTTTATTGATGAGGATAGTCGCTTTCGAGCACGTATGGTGGAGCAGGTTTGTCATATTGAAGATTATCGCAAAAAGAAACAGGAAGAAGGCTATGATTTAACATCGAAAGAAGCTGCCAACGAATGGATTGAAAAGTATGCAGCAGGGTTTCCCAAGTTTTAAATGTATAAAGTGCTGGGGATATTTCCCCAGCACCTGTTTGATTATTAGTTCATCATTTTCTTATCGCCCATCATGGCATCTTTTTTCATCATGCTATCGTTTTTCATCACTTTCTTATCGTGCATCATGGCATCTTTCTTCATCATGTTATCGTCTTTCATCATTTTCTTATCGTGCATCATGGTATCTTTCTTCATCATATCATCATCCATAGGGTGTTCTGCATTAGCACATCCTGTGAATAAAAATAATGATGTTGCAGTTAAAATAATATATTTTTTCATGGCTATCTCCGTTTTTAAAGTTTCAAGGGTGTTGATTTTCCCCCGCACAATATTGATATAAAATAAACACAGAGCATTCACATATGTATAACATTTTCATCACGTGATAGATATGTGATATATTTATGTTACACATAGGCTATGAGAGATAGTGAGACATATATTGAATTGTTTGGCATGGTTAGGCTTGCGATATGACAAAACACATTCTTATTGTTGAAGACAACATTGATTTAGCCAGCTTACTTGAGCTGCATTTAAGTGATATGAACTATAGCACGAATATAGCTCATGATGGTGCAACGGCTTTAGCACTGTATAAAAAGAATGATTATGACTTGGTTCTTCTGGATATTATGTTGCCTGTATTAGATGGCATTGAAGTGTGTAAACGTATGCGTGAGAAAGGCTCATATATCCCTATTATGATGCTTACATCCAAATCTTCAGAGCTTGACCGTGTTGTTGGGTTAGAGGTTGGTGCGGATGACTATATCACCAAGCCTTTTAGTATCCCTGAATTATTGGCACGGATTAAAGCGCAGTTTCGTAGTGTTGAAGCTCTGGGACAATTGCAGCCTGCATACAAGAGTGAAAACATTCATATTGGCGATATGAATATTGATTTGGGCAAGCGCCTTGTTTGTATTGCAGGGCATGAGATTGAATTAACAGCCAAAGAGTTTGATTTGTTGGTCTATTTTGCCAAGCACCCAGGGCAAGTATTTAATCGAACACAATTGCTTGACCATGTTTGGGGTTATCAGTTTGAAGGTTATGAGCATACAGTAAACACCCATATTAATCGTTTGCGCATGAAGGTTGAAAAAGACCTCGCAAAACCTTTTTATATATTAACCGTATGGGGTGTTGGTTATAAATTTGGTGGTAAACCGTGATACATACCTTGTATGCAAGGCTGGCATTTAGCCTGACGCTTTCTTTGGGGTTGGTGGGGCTGGTTTATGCTATTTTTATGTTTACAACGGTACAAAAAAACACGCAATATGCGGAGCAAATACTTAATCGTGATTTAGCCAAGGTGCTGGTAGCAGAACGCAACCTTGTGCAAGAGAATGCAATTAATAAACAAGCGCTTAAAGATATGTTTATGGCTTATATGAATGTAAACCCCAGCATTGAAATTTATTTATTAGATTTAGAAGGTAAAATCCTGTCTTACTCTGCGGATCCAGGGCAAGTGCAACGAAATCATGTATCTCTAAGCCCCATTCGAACATTTTTAAAAGAAGATGCACTCTTCCCCGTGCTTGGTGATGACCCTAGAGATAGTCATAGAGAAAAAGTTTTTTCTGTAACACCGATTCCAATGACAAACGACCCGAGTGGTTATTTGTATGTTATTCTTCGAGGTGAACAATATGATCAGGTGGAGCAACTTGCGCGTGATAAAGAACTGTTACATTTGGGTGCATGGGTTGTAGGTATTGCACTGTTGGCAGGATTGTTTGTGGGATTGTTGGTTTTTTATCCGATTACAAAACGATTACGTACACTATCAAAAAAAGTTGATGATTTTAGGCAAAGTGAATTCAAAGAATCACCAGTGTTTGATGTACAACAAGGGGCAGATGAACTTAGTCAATTGGAGCATAATGTAGCTCTGATGGCTAAACAAACGGTACATCAATTTCAACAAATATCTGAGCAAGATAGCAAGAGACGAGATTTGTTTGCCAGTTTATCACATGATTTACGTACACCTTTGGCAGCATTACATGCCTATTTAGAAACTTTACAAATAAAAGCGAATAGTTTGGATACTACGCAACGTTATGAATATACATCGCGTGCCATTCAATTTAGCGAGCGTTTGAAATCCTTGGTGGATGAGTTATTTGAAATGGCAAAACTGGATACTTTGGATACGGCTCCACATGTTGAGCGCTTTTCATTACCCGAATTGGTGCAAGATATTATACAGCAATTTGAGGCAAGTGCTAATGCACTGGATGTAACATTACGTATGGAAGGGGATACTGAATTACCTTTTGTACAAGCGGACATTGCTTTGATTCAACGGGTGTTTGAGAATCTTATTGGTAATGCACTTCGGCATGTTGAAAAAGGTGATGGTATTATTGTTTCCATATATAAGCATAAGTATATGGTTGAAGTGGCAGTTCAAGATACAGGCTGTGGCATTGCAGAGGAGGCTTTGTTACATGTTTTTGATCCATTGTACCAAGTGAATAATACACACCGTGGAGATGAACATTCAGGCTTGGGTTTGGCAATTGTAAAACGTATTTTAACGCTGCATAAAAGTGATATTGAAGTGAGTAGTGTTTTGGGTGAAGGAAGCAAATTCCGCTTTACACTTGTATTTTGATGTTTGTGATACATTTGTAATAAGTCTGAGATTATTGTGTGAACACTGAGTTGTAGCATTCGTTCATTCTAAAAAGGATAAGAGGTATTTTATGATGTTTAAACGTATGCAGTATTATTTAGCGACAAGCTCGTTCACAATTATGGTATTGTTGCTCATGCCATTTCAAATCAATGCAGAAGAAAGTAGGGAGATGTCGATGCAAAAAGAAAATATAGTGTCGCAAACGGCAACATCAAAGGCAATATTTGCTGGTGGATGCTTTTGGTGTATGGAAAAACCTTTTGAACAACTTCCAGGTGTATTATCTGTGGTATCTGGTTATACAACGGGAACATCCAAGAACCCGACATATCAAAACTATATGGCAGGTAAGCATCTTGAAGCAGTAGAAATTACTTACAACCCAAGTCTAGTGAATTATGAAAAATTGTTGGATGTGTTTTGGCACCAAATCAATCCTACTGATGATGGTGGGCAATTTGTTGACCGTGGTTATGCCTATAGTACTGGTATTTTCTATTTTAATGATGAGCAAAAACGCTTGGCGGAAGCCTCCAAAGAGGCGTTAATTCAAA
>JAUZQR010000275.1 GCA_030950865.1 Mariprofundaceae bacterium
GACCAAAACCGAAGGTATGGTGAGCGGTAAAAAATTGGATGGTATTCCATTTAAGGGTTATATTGATTTACTACTTGAAGATAAAGATGGTCAGGCATTTGTTATTGATTTGAAATGGTCAGGCTCAACCAAGTATAAAGAGGAGGAAATCAAAGAAGGTAAAGCTTTGCAATTGGCATCGTATGCATGGATGCTAAAAAGTACAGATGACATTTGGGCTCCAGGAGCATATTTTATGCTCGCCCAAGGCCAGTTGCTGACAGATGATTACAGGTTTAAAACTGACCAAGTGATTGAAAGTCCATTGTCAGCAAAAGAAGTTTGGCAGCTAGGCTCCAAGACTTGGCAGAGCATGTTTGGGCAAGTCCATGATGGAAAAATCGAAGTGTCTGGTTTGATAGATGAAGATGAACTAAAAGATGAGCGAGAGCAAGCAGGGCTCATGTATGTGAAACCTCCATGTCATTTTTGCGATTTTGGAAAACTCTGTGGTCAAACAAGGGCAGCAGTATGAAAAACATCCAATTGATTAGTGCAAGTGCAGGCTCTGGAAAAACCTATCGTTTAATGAATGAAATTGCTGCGAGTGTGTTGGGTAAAGCGGATGTGCCTCATGTGCAACCAGAACAAATCATGGCAACCACATTCACCAACAAAGCTGCCGCAGAGCTTAGAGAGCGAATTCGTATGCGCCTGCTTGAAGAGGGTAAAGCAGCAGAGGCTCAACGCATCTATGATGGGTTGATTGGTACGGTCAACTCAATTTGCTCCAAGCTTTTAAAAGAATATGCGTTTGAGGCGGGTTTATCACCAGCGGTTGATGTGTTGTTAGAGGATGATGCCAAGCGTATTTTCAATATGGCAACGGCATCGGCGATTGCAGTATCTGGAAAATCATTGGAACCCATTGCCAGACGATTGAGTTTGATGGGCTATGGCAGTGGCTATGCCAAGCAAGATGATTGGCGTGACCATGTGCAACGAGTTGTTGATTTGGCACGCTCGAATGCGATGGATGAAACCACGCTTAAAGCCGCAGGTGATGCATCGTGGGCTTCATTGGAGAGTTTGCTTGGTCAAGCGCATACGCAAAAGATGGGTGCAGGCATAGATATGCGGCTTGCTGTTGTGGTGAATGATGCGGTTTCAGCAATTCAGGATAATGATGAAGATAAAACTAAAGTTACAGCATCAGCCTTATCAAGCTTGCAAAAGATGCAGCGAACCATCAAGAGCTTTGGGGTGCACAATTTGTCTTGGGAAGATTGGTTGGGGCTTTCGGGGTTAAAGACAGGTGCTAAAAGCAAAGATTTGGTGGAAGGTGTTAAGATAGAGGCGAGTAAGCACATCAAACATCCAAGGTTTAGGCAAGATATGGAATCCATGATTAAAGGAGTCTTTGATTGTGCAGCTAATGCTTTAACGCAATATGCAGATTATAAGCGTGAGCAAGGATTAATGGATTTTGTAGACCAAGAGGCATTGGTGTTGAATATGGCAACCTATAATGCATCGTTCCGAGCTTCGATGAAAGAACGGGTGAAATTACTCATGGTGGATGAGTTCCAAGACACTAGCCCTATTCAACTGGCATTGTTTTTAAAGCTTTCTGAGCTTGCAGAGGAAGTAATTTGGGTGGGCGACCAAAAACAGTCCATTTATGGTTTTCGTGGTGCAGACCCTGTATTGATGGATGCGGTTGCTCATGAGGTTGAAAAGGGAGCACCACAAGCTTCAGTAAATAATGTACTCAAAGAATCATGGCGCTCAAAACGGCAACTGGTTGAATTCTGTAATGCGATATTCTCCCCTGTTTTTCATCATATGGATGAAGATAAAGTATGCTTAGATATTCCCAAAGCGCACGAGACTTCGGCTGAAGGTGGTTGGCTGGAAAACTGGGTGCTAGAAGGGCGTAATGCAGAAAAACGTAGTCATGCCTTGGTGCAAGGGGTGCAGGCACTATTGGATGAAAAAGAAGTTCAGGCAGGGGATATTGCGATTCTTTGTCGCTCCAATCCTGAATGCGAAACCGTGTCTGCATCTTTAAAAGCAGCGGGGATACGCGCATCCATTGCGCAGGGCGAATTGTTGGAAACACAAGAGTGCACCTTGGCATTGGCGGCATTGCGATATATGGCAGACCATCAAGATAGTATCGCGTTATCAGAAATTGTGTGCTATTCACATAAGCATGATGACCATGATGATTGGCTTTCAAATCTGTTGCAAGATAGTCATGGCACATTAAACGATTGGAAACAGGATTCACTTATTCAAGCTTTAGATACGTTGGGCAAAAAAGGGGTGTACCTCACGCCACTTGAATCAC
>JAUZQR010000276.1 GCA_030950865.1 Mariprofundaceae bacterium
GATCCATAATTGCAATGGGCATGCCTTCTGTTTGTTTTTCTAATAACTCCGTCAAATGTATTTGTGCTTTACCCAATACTGGCAAGTCTAACATTTGATTAAAATCACAATCATAAACATAACCCTGCCAATCAATGCTAAGTAATGAACGGCACATGACCCCATCCACATTTTCAGGCTTATAATTATCCTTCAACTGCTGCATATAATATTCAAACTCACCTTTAGAAACAAGCCAGCTACCAAAGCGTTTAATGGGCATGTTAGTAATCGTAAATAACTGATTAAAAACAATGGCAAAACGCTCTTGTAACTCTTTTTTATAAGCTTCTTCCAACTCAATCTGTGATGGCGGCAACGATGTGCCTGTCGGATTATAAACCAGGTTCAGCGTTAAATCGCTACCATCCACCCCATAACCCAAAGCATTCAACTTTTTAAGACCTGCAATACTATCGGCAAACACGCCCTTACCACGTTGAGCATCTACATTATCACCCAAATAACATGGCAACGATGCCGAAACTTCCACCTTATGCTCGGCTAAGAACTCTGCCAAACCTTCATACCCTGACTCGCTTAAGATAGTCAAATTACAGCGGTCAATGACCTGCACACCCAACTGGCAGGCTTCATGCACCAAGTATCGGAAATGTGGGTTCATTTCAGGCGCACCACCCGTTAAATCAAGTGTTTTCACACCTGATACACGTAAAAACTCAAGAACCGTATCCACTGTATCACGTTGCATAATTTCTTTACGGCGCGGTCCTGCATCGACATGGCAATGCACACATGTCTGGTTACATAAATAACCCAAATTCACCTGTAATGTCGTCAGCTTTCCTCTTTGTATCGCTGGAAAATCCGTATGTTCCAACAAAGGTCGACAATCATGCATGTGTACACTCCATCTCTCTGTTACTGAATTTCAATATAGTCGCAAAACTTCAAGAAAACTTACGCAGCAGCTTTTATTTATGTAATTTCGCCCAAAAGAAGCCATCATGGTCATCCGCAGGAAGTATGCGATTCGAAGATATAACATTTAAACCCTCAATCACCTGTTCATTTTCTTGCGGGTTAATGGAACACACGGCATATACCAATATGGCATCTTCTTTCAGCGCTTCTAAGCAACGCAATAACATATTTTTTTGCACAATAACCAACGCGTTTACTGCCGCTTCATCATGCAAAAATTTTGCATCAGGGTGCCTTCGTAAAATACCCGATGCAGAACACGGTGCATCTAAAAATATCGCATCCGCACAACTCTCTAATATTGATAAATAAAGTGCATCAGCCTGCATAACACGCACATTGTTACACTTTAGACGCAATAAATTTTGTTTAAGTCGCGGTATGCGTTTGCTATTAAACTCCACAGCAATAATCCGCGCCTTGGGAAAGCGGTGTGCAAGCAATGCAGTTTTCCCTCCTGGTGCTGCACATACATCCAAAATAAGCCCGTCTTCTGGCGCATCCAATGCCAATACAGCCATTTGAGCTGCCTGATCCATGACTGTAAAAGCACCTTCATCAAAGCCTGGCAATGAAGTGACATTTGTTCCTACTGGCAATAATGCGGCATACGGCGAAAATGCGCCTTTTTCTACGTCAATACCCATGCTATATACTTCTGCCAACCACGTTTCACGGTCCACAAACACAGCCACACACAAATGTGCAGGTGTTTGCAATACTTGCGAAAATGCTTGCACCACATGCTGACCAAAAGCATCCCGCCAATTTTTATACAACCAATTGGGTATGCCTACCCGTTGATGTGGCTTTAATTTTTTAGGACCTTCTCCAGCAGCCACCTTGCGCAATACAGCATTGACCATACCTGACGCTTTGGGTTGTAATAGTTTCATCACATTAACACATTCCGACACCGCAGCATGGCTGGGCACACGCATATAACGCAATTGATAGGTTCCAAGCAACAACGTCATACGTGCTTCAATATCTGGTTTTTGTTTTAGAAAACGAGAAAAGTCAGCTTCCAGAGAATAAAAATACCTTAAAACACCCAAGACCAGTTCATGTAATAAAGCGCGATCTCGAGTATCTAAGTTCGCTCCCAACTGCTCCAAAGCCACATCGGCTTTGCGCTGATGCTTCAATATCGATACCAGCCCCTGAACCGCCAATGTGCGAACCGATGCTTGTGGAGTAAACGTTTGACTCATGCTCGCAACCTATCGTCTTTTAATACGAAGACCATAAAACAGCCGAATACCACCTGAGTTTAAAAAACAATCATCTAAGCCAATATTTTAGTGTCTATTGCAAAAACTCCATAACTATTCATAAGATAATCGGATATTCTCCTATC
>JAUZQR010000277.1 GCA_030950865.1 Mariprofundaceae bacterium
GGAGTCCGTGACTTTGACCGAACCAAATTCACATACGCGCCCCAAATCATTACGCCCTAAGTCCACAAGCATGACATGTTCAGCGGTTTCCTTGGTGTCTGCGAGCAGTTCCTTTTCTAAAGCCAAGTCTTCAATGTCTGTTGTGCCACGCGGGCGCGTACCAGCAATGGGTCGAACAATAGCTTTGTCACTTTCTTTCTTTACCAGAATTTCAGGTGATGAACCAATCAGAATCGTGTCATCAACATGCAGATAAAAAAGATAAGGTGAGGGATTGATATGACGCACTGCACGATAAATGGTGAGAGGGTCGCAGCTTAAAGGCGCTGAAAAGCGTTGTGATAAGACGACCTGAAAAATATCACCCGCTAAAATATATTCTTTGGCTTCTTCAACCATCGCTTCATAATCTTTTTGTGGCATGTGTGCTTTAGGTTCGGAGGTTTGACTGGTATCGGCATCCAAACGCATGGCTTCAGGTACTTTGGTTTGAGCAATCGTGTTTTCCATAGCATCAAGTTGTTCGTTTGCGATAGCTTCATTATCACCCATCACGCATAAATGCATAATGCCATGCAGACTGTCCATGATAACGAAACGATCAACAATCATATATGCCGCAGTGTTGGCATCTGCAGCATGGGATTTCAAGCCAGGCTCAAAGCGGTAAACCATATCATATGCAAAGTAACCAACCGCACCGCCTGCAAAGGGAAGGTCATCCGCATGTTCTGGAACAGGCTGGGCAATCACTTCTTGGCGTAACCATGTTTGAATATCGGTATCAGAGACTTTATGTGAGCCATCACGGTAACGAATATGTAGCTGGTCATCTTTTTCAACGGCAACCGCTGCAGGCTCAAAGCCGATGATGCTATAACGTCCCCAATGTTCACCACCTTCCGCACTTTCAAATAAAAAGCACTCCTTCTCGCCGCGTAGGCAAGCAAAGAGCTGGACAGGTGTATTGCAATCAGCAGAGAGGGTTCGACGAAATAGTTTCACAGTTCCTCTTTGGATGGCTTAGGGTTATATGGTTGACAGTGTGAAAGGCACATGGCTAAATTCGCGCCGCTTGTGCATCATGGTTGCAAGCTTTGGGGCCATAGCTCAGCTGGGAGAGCGCTACGCTGGCAGCGTAGAGGTCGACGGTTCGATCCCGTCTGGCTCCACCATTTTCTTGATTGTTTCTTATTTTCCATAGGCTTATAAAGCTGGCACATGCGCTGGCTCCTACTTGTACAAAGTAGGAGTACAAGTTTATGGTACATAGTACTAAAAAATGACTCAAGGCAACTGGCAATTTATTCATAGAAGCGAAGAGTATATATTCTACTATCGAAGGGCTATACTTCAATTGCTTTGCTTAGCATTTGACAATAAATAGAAAAAGATGCTATAAGTTCTAAGGTAAATTGATTGCTATAGTCTGTCATGATGAATGAAGTATGAATGTCGAAAGGCTTTTTACTATAAAGTATAAGATAGGAGATGTGGTGAGTAAAAACTTATCAACAATACTAGCTTTATTAAAAAATAGAGAACAATTATCGATTGCAACTGTTATCAAGCGTCATTAATTTTATCAGGTACTCAGAGTATTAAAACAATTGCTAGAAATTCTTATGAGGTTCATTAAGCCTCGTGTGCTATTTATCACCAGCTTTATAAAAGGGATGATGCTTTTTTTATGGAGTATGCAGGGTATTCGAATAAAACATGAGCTTATTTCGCTTTTAATATGCTTCTTTTTGCTTCCATCAGGACTTTTTGCCAGCGAATCATTACCAATTGTCCAAGAAGATAAAATTAAAGCTGTTTATATTTTTAATTTTGTTCGCTTTACAGAGTGGCCTTTAACCCAAACAACATCAGCAAATAAACGAATGAACCTTTCTATTTTGGGTAATAGAGATTTACTTAAAATTCTTAATGGGAAATCCTTTCGAAAGACGGCACTTGGCGTAAGATTGAATGCGCGTGTATGTGTTATGCCTTCTTGTATTACAGATAGCCAAGCTTTATTCATTGATAGCTCTGAGAGTGAAGTTTTAACCGAGATGCTCAGTTTATTATCCAACAAACCTGTATTAACTATCTCTGACATTCCTGGGTTTGCGGAGCAAGGGGGGATGATAGAATTGAATCGCGATAATGATAAAATAATATTCCGTATTAATTTGGAAGCCATTAAACGTGTTAACCTATACGTAAGTTCCCAGCTATTGCAGATGGCCGAAATTGTAGGTAATAAGCCATGAAACAGTCAAAGAAACTTTCTTCAAGAAGGCTACAACAGCTCATTACAATATCCTTTAGTATTGCGTTTATCATCATTGCTGTAATTTGGATGGTTTATGATCGGATTACACTTGAGAAGCAAGCTGAGCGCATGTATTCAAAACAAGCAGATATGATTGGTGTGGCGACAAAACCAGCTTTAATGTTCTCTGATAAGAAATTGGCACAAACACTGATCGCGCAATTTAAAAGTAATCGCAGTGATATTTCTAAACTTCAACTTCTGACTGTAGGGGGGGGCATTCTAGCCAGCTTCCCTCAAGTAGATATGTCGCTTGCGTTAAAACACCAAGCTCAAGAGTCCTTTTATAAGGATAATCATCTCGGATTAAATCGAACTATTTTTCATAAAGGTCTGCCCGTGGGCATGATTTACATTGAGTTTGATTTGAGTGAACTTATTGAACATAAAGATGCAGATATCATCAACATATTATTTATTATGACAGGCATATTACTATTAAGTTTATTGGTGGTAAGGAAACTACAGCGTAAATTGACAGACTCTGAAACTAAACTGCATCAAGCTATTCAGCAGGCTGAACAGGCAAATCGTGCAAAAAGCGAATTTCTTTCAACCATTAGTCATGAATTACGTACGCCGATTCATGGTATTATTGGTCTTCAAAAATTAATTGCTGAGGATGTCGACCAGTTGAGCTCAGAACAGAGAGAAAACCTTATGCTGGCACAGCAGTCGGCTAAATCATTGCGAGCCCTAGTTAATGATGTATTAGATCTTGCTAAGATTGAATCAGGTAAAATGGATTTGGTTAGCAAAAAGTTCAATCTTAAACAGTGTGTTTGTGATGCCATTATTCCATTTAGAGTGTTGGCAATTGAAAAGGGTGTTGTGCTTTCTTTGTATATCGACCATGCACCCAAAGAGATATTGAGCGATGAATCACGCCTGCGTCAAATTCTATTAAACCTTGTTGGGAATGCTATGAAGTTTACTCAAAAAGGCGAGGTTTCTATTCATATAAAAGAAGAGGGTGGGCAGTTGTACTTTGCAGTGAAAGATTCTGGTATTGGTATATCTGATGAGGATCTAAAGCATATCTTTGAACCGTTTGTGCAAGGTTCTGAAAATCATCAGGCGCAATATTTTGGTAGTGGGCTTGGAACAAGTATTGTGAAGCGTTTTGTGGAGCTTATGAAAGGTCAGGTTCAAGTGGAGAGTACCCTAGGCAAGGGAAGCTGCTTTTCATTTAATATACCCTCTTACCC
>JAUZQR010000278.1 GCA_030950865.1 Mariprofundaceae bacterium
AATTGAGCTCATGTAGTGAAAAACATTGTAATTATGTTTGACCTTCAAGCCAGTGGGGTAGGTGATGGTTTTGACACGGCCAACTGCATCATACGCCGTGCTGACATTGTACCCTTGACCATTGATTGTTGAGCTTGAAGAAGTCACACGACCAAAACCATCATAGCTGTATGATTTGGAAGCAGTTGGTGAGGATTCCGAGGATAGTGCTCCAATCCATTTCGTATCATAAACCCAGCTACTGGTGCCTTCAGCTTCCGTGCGTGAAGTCATGCGCCCCAGTTTATCATACACCATGCTGGTGACTTGATTCTTCGCATCGGTTTGCTTAATCAAATTACCGAGCACATCGTATTGATAACGCCATGCTCCCATATCAGGATCAGTCATGGATGTTTTACGCCCACGAATATCATAGCCCATCGTGGTAATATTGCCTGCTGCATCCGTGGTTTGAGTCAGATTGCCAAAGGCATCGTAGGCATAGCGCATCTTGCCATTTAATGCATCGGTGACCGAAATAACCTTGCCCTGTACGTTCTTTAGCGTAGTGCTTGCTTGCCCTTTGGCATTGGTTATCGTGGTGGTTAATCCATTGTAGGCAGTACGTGTGATGGTTCTGTCAGGATGGGTTATTTTGATCCCCCTGCCCAACACATCATAATTATACACCGTCTGAGCATGAAGCCACCAATTGGTGTAGGGTAATGTTTGATACCAGACTTGTCCTTTCCCGTTATAGGCAGTGTAACGGTAGGCCCATGCACCTGAAAATGTTGGGGCAGCCGTGATTCGTTTTCGGTCATAAGAATCGTACCAATCTATGTTTACGGAACCATCGCTGCTGCGAGTGTATACCCAACGTTTCCAGTAATACCATTTACCCCGAATATCCATGCCATAAACAATATCCGTGCGTGTACCATCAGCACGAATTTCCGCTGTCTTACGTCCAAAGCCATCATATCGCCATGAAGTGCTAAGGGCATTCGGGCCAGTTAGGCTCAATTTAGAGCCAAAGCGCGGATCCCATGTATAACTTTCTTTATGGCCTAGGGCATTGGTCGTGCTAACAGGGAACATACCATTGGCATCATAAACCACCGTCGTCGTGCGTGCTGCAATACCCACGCCTGAAACAGTGGTGGTCGTGCGATTGCCAAAGCTATCATAAGCATACTTGGTTGTTTGGCTAAGGGCTGGATTCGTAGGCTCAATCACTTCTTCAATGAGTTGTCCTTTGCTATCGTAGGCAAAGCTACTGGTACGCGTAGAACCAGCGATACCAGGAGAAGATTTTGTTACCGCAGATTGGCTTAACTTGCTTATGATTCTGCATTTGGAATCTGCAACTTGAGTTGGAACTGTTTCCCAAGTACCCACCAGATTCACAAGTGCATAATACCACCATAAATGTGCGTACTGCGCTGCCCATGGCGGCATCACCAGCTTCTTCGTTGTTGCGGCTACAAGGCACGAATTTACAGGGGTGAATTGGTTCGTAATCGTCGTGCTATATCCAGCAGTTGAACTGATTGACTGGGTAATATTACCTGAAGAGTCATAAGTATTGTCTGTTCTATTCTGGCCAACCAGCGATCCATCAAGCTCATAGCTATCGCTAATGCTGGTGCTCACATAAGCAAAGTGTCGTTTGCCTGCATCATATTGTTTGGATGACCAAGTTGTCTTTGTATCAGATATAAGTTGTTGGTTATTGGCCAGCATGGTTCGGATGCGAAAAGGGCGACCCTGAAAAATAATGTCCTGATAAAAATCAGTAACCGTTGATATTCTCGTTTGTTCATCCGTTTGAGTAACTGTTTTAAAGCCTCGGAATTCTTTGGTCGATGTATTGTACAAGCCTCCAGCGTAAGTATATTTTATTGAGCGATATCCAGCCGCCACTGAGCCACTGGTGGATGTGCGGTTGACAGTCCATAGCTTCAAGTCGGGTGCATTCGCTATATTTGTTTGTAATTTATAGCTGATCTGTTGCTTTAAACCTGATTGTTGATTGGTTTTGGATGTCATCAACAAGTTCTTCTTCCATAATGTTGGGGTTAAAGCAGGGATCATCTTTCCTTCTGGAGGGAAAGGAATGCTTGTAATTAGATTTGGGATCATTCCAGTAGGCTTCACATTCGTTTCTTTTACTATTAAGTTAAGCGCGTAAGGTAGATTAACAATTGTGGTGGCACTTGGTGCGGAAGAAAAACTCTCGCCGAGATTTATCCATGCTTGATAGGTTCCTCCTGAAGAAGAAACTAAATCAGGCAGCCCATCACCATTTGTATCCAGCAGGTAATCACCAGATCCTGTCGCTGAAGGATCATTCCAAATTTGTGGTATAGACTCAAATTTAGTTCCGTTATTCAGATAGATATGCCATACGGCACTACCATTTTTTACCACCCAGTCAGGCAAGCCATCACCATTCATATCAACAAGCGCACGAGGATAATAGCTTGTCTTAACAGATGTCGTAATGTTTAAACCAGCCTCAGGAACAGACCAGTTTGTATCAGGAATACGCCCATAACCTATTGTTATTGAGCCTGTATCATTTAGGTAGACCAATTCGGCCACACCATCACCATTCATATCTATATAGTGATTATCACGTGTGGCGAATCCTATTGTCATAGTTCCAAGTGGAAAAGTAATGTCTTGCTTGAGTATTTTTGTTGGCTGCCATTTGCCTGTGAAACGGTTTATTTCTAAGTTAGAATAAGTAAAACTTTCAATTCGATTTCTTAACCTGTTTTCAGGGTCGTGCGTTATGATTTGTGTTAACAGGCTTTGAGTATCTTGCGTATAAACTAATTCAATAAATGAGGATAATGAGGTGGCTGTATAACTTTTAACCGTTTTTAAGCGATTCGCGGTACGTTGCAAAAAACCTGAGCGATAACTCTGAATCATATCCAAACGTGTTTCATAGGTGAATCGAACAACATTGCCCAGTGCATACTCAATATAGTCAATACGTTGTCCCAGATTATCGCTGCTATAAAAGTAACGCATGCTATTGCCGTTTATATCATCTACTCGGCTTAAGCTCCATGAAAAAGCCTGAGCCTCTCCTCTTGGCCATGCTGAATTGTGTAATGCAGAAGCTCCATCATCACCAAAATAGTATTTGGTGCCATTTTTATCCTGCACAATCCAGTAATTACCCAGTTTTTGCAAATGCAAAAAAGCACCCTCGTTACGCACTCGAAACGCACCATTGGACTGTTGCACCAAAGTGTTTGCAGCACCGTTCATAATCAAGACAAATGTATCACTATCTGTATAGGCAGGTTTACCAGCCTTGGTACTGCGCTCAATGCGTGCGATTTCTAAATTCCAACCCAGGCCGTACAGACCATTGCCACGACCAGAAGTGTATTTTAAAGAAAGTGCTGGTTGGAGTCCTGCTCGCCCAGGCGCGACAGGGATAGCAATGCTGGTGTTGAAGCTTCCCGAATATGCCGTCACATCGCTGCGACCAACACTGGTATCAATCGCCGCACCACTCACGGTTGAGATCAAACAAAGACAACATCCCACAAGCCATTGAAAGTATTTCATATTCCCCATCCCCCACTATTCCTTGCTACAATCACCCAGATTAGTTCATATCACACAAACCAATTTTCACCCATGTATACTCCATGCTAATCCGTACACTTTAATGGTCTCTTGCTACAGGCTGAAAATCGGCAGCGACCTCTGGGTCAACAAAGCTTGAATTTGCCTGATGCTCTTGACTGTCTAAGTCATCATCAAACGCATCATTAGTCCCATCACTTTTTTCATCTTTCGATTCTTGTTCGTCTTTGTCATCAAACTTCACACTGTATATATCAGCACCCGCCTGATGTTCTAATTCAACTCGCATCGCTTCTTTTTTATCCAGTTCATGTTGCTGTTTAAGACTTTCATTCACTGATTCTTCAAGCGTTGCCTCATTGGGATTCACTTCACCCTCGGAATCATCGGAAGCCCATACGGGAACCAGATAAAGCCCAATCATTAGTAGTAGTGTTAAAAATTTATATGTCATTATTTACCTCACAATACCGTCGCCAAAGTTGATAGCTTTATTTTTTAGAACAAAAAAACGATAAAGCACGGCAGATACCCACAGACGAAATTCTGCACATCCTTTCTTCAGCAAGCAACCTTTTAGATGCAAAAACATTTCTAAATTCGTATAAATCCGTGCCAGGCTTCGGTATTGATGGTTTTTAGCAATAGGCTTGCGCACAACAATAGACGTATGAATTATCCCGAACCATTCACCATCATGCAATCAATCTAGGAGGCTGTCCGACAATAGAAGCCGTAGCGAGGGATTCCCCTTTTGAGGCATGTTTTTCGGCATCCTTCACTAGTATCCAAAAGTGTCAGAAGTCTGGGTCAGTGTTGAGTGAGAGTTCGGGTCAGTGTTGACTTTTGGGTGTTTCATGTTTGTTGGGCT
>JAUZQR010000279.1 GCA_030950865.1 Mariprofundaceae bacterium
CTAGCCTTATTCAATATGGCATGGGGGCAGATTTGGATAGCCGAGAAGAATCGCTTGCCAAAGCCTGGCTTGCTGTGGTTGATATGGCTGAGAAACGTTTTGATACGGCATTAAAACAATTGGATGGTGTCTTTAAAAAACATCCTGATGTGATAAAAAAAGATGAACATCTTTGGGCTACATATATTCAAGTTTTGCACATTGCCAAAAGAGATAAAGAGGCAATGAAGCAAGCAAATGATTTTTTAAGTAACTATTTAAACGATGATTATGCTGCATTGGTACGTTTGTTACGAGCAGATTTGTGGCTGCTATACAAGGTAAAACCTTCGGATCGTATTGAGCGTGAATATGATGTCCTAGCAGGGCAAGAAGCAGAGCAAAGCATTGGTAAACAAGCGTTTATGCGAAAACTGATGCTTGCACATCAAAAGAGTCAGGATTATCACACCTTAAAACCAGTGATTATTGCATTGAAGCGTTTGGCTGACCAAAATCAACTATCACCTATTGAAAATGAAGCAGAGTTGTACTTGGCTCGCCTATGGCAACGTTTAAGTTATAGCGATCCTAAACGTAGTCCAAAACAAATTAATATGGTCTCACTGGAGCTTTTCTCTCGTGTGGTAGGCTCTGAGATAAAAGGCTATCGCTCGGATGCTTTGGGTGAGGGGATTATATTTTTTGAACAGACATTACAGACATATTTGAGGAATAAAAAATGGCTGGAGATGGTTGCAGTATGGGAACGTTTTCCTATTTTTCGTCGCGACAGCTTGGATGTTGCCAGCCTGCAACTGGGCGTAGCGCATGCCTTACGTATGTTAATGGCATACGAGCAGTCCGAGGTATTGCTTGGCAAACTTTATGCACGCGCCAATGGCAGTGTATGGGGGCAAAAGGTGATGCTGGAGCGGGCGCGATTATGGCTGGATCGTGGTGATGAGGGCGGTGTTGGTCGGGTATTGCGTTGGTTGGATGAACATGAATTTACTTTATATCGCCCTGAAATGTTATTGCTGGTAGCCCGTATGCAGTTACAAGCCAATAAGCCAACGGCGGCTTCACAAAGCATGATTAGTATATCAGTAGATGATATAGCCATAGAAGAGCGACTTATTTATTGGAAAGTACGGGCAGGCATTGCTGAGAAACTAAAGCATTGGCATATGGCAGCGCGGGCTTGGCGAGAGTATGGTCTTATGCCTAAAGCGGATACTGCAAAAGCACTTATTGAGCAGGCGAATAACGTCTTTAAAGCCAATGATTATCAAAAAGCCGAAGGTTTATACGCGCAGGTTGATGAGAAAAACCGTGATGCTGCGTGGTTGTATCATTACAGCATGTGTCAGCTGAAAACGGGAAAGCATAAGCAAGCCTTAGAAAAGTTAGAACAACAGAGTCAAGATACGAGTGCAGGTATCTATGCTTCGCTGGCAGCACTTGCGGTTGCAGAAAAAAAAGCAAAAACATTATTGAAGGAGTATCCATGACTGTGCATGCATCTATTTATTTATTGGATTTTCCAGAGTTGGTTGAAGCAGATGTGCGTGTGCAATTGGGGCGCATGTTGCCTGATACCCCTGTGATATCGTATGTACAGGCGAGTGAAATTGAGCAGTGGATGCCTGAGTGTGATGCAATCATATTGGTTTGGGATGGGTTAACCGTGTTGTCACGTGTTCGTAGACTATTTGAAAAACAGCCGCAAGCGAATGTGGTTGTATTGGCAGCGCAAGGTAATGCAGTTCGTGCTGAAGACTTGATGCAGTTGGGAGTGATGGATTATCGTATGCTTCCTTGCCCTGATGAGGCAATGGAAATTTATGTGCGTAAAGCTGGGCATCAGGCTGAACTAAGTCGTCAGGCAGAGACCCATCGCCAAGGCAGTGACGTGTTTATCACTCAAGATATTGATACGCGCCGCCTATTGGATCAGGTGGCGTTGGTTGCACCAAGCCAGGCTTCTGTTTTGGTGGTGGGTGAATCGGGGACTGGGAAAGAGCGTTTATCACGCTATGTGCATCAATGCTCCAATCGTCGTGAGCGAGCCTTTGTTGCCATTAACTGTGCGGCAATTCCTGAAGGTATGCTTGAGTCTGAATTATTTGGGCATGAAAAAGGAGCGTTTACAGGCGCAACACAATCACGACCAGGTAAGTTTGAAATTGCCCATGAGGGCACGTTATTGCTTGATGAAATTACGGAGATGCCACTGCATTTGCAAGCCAAACTGTTGCGCGTTTTGCAGGAGGGTGAAGTAGATCGACTTGGCGGTCGTAAACCTGTGAAGGTTGATGTGCGCATTATTGCCACCAGCAACCGTGACATTGTTCAGGCTGTTGAAAAGGGGGAGTTTCGTCAGGATTTATATTACCGACTGAATGTTGTTATGATTCAATTACCGCCGCTACGCCAAAGACCAAGTGATATTAAGCCATTGGCTGAACATTTTTTGCAAAAATTTTCAGAGATGTATCATAAACCTGCCCCACAATTGGCAAAGGATGTGATGCCACATCTTCAAGGGCATGCATGGCAAGGCAATGTTCGAGAGTTGGAAAACTGTATGCATAGGGCTTTTTTAATGAGCCTTGATGGACAAATTCACCGTGAACACTTGGGTTTTGTGCCAGTATCTTCACCACACCAACAAGGCTCATCAGTGGATGTTCAGGCTGGCATGAGCATTCGGGATATGGAACGTGCGTTGATTGAGCAAACGCTGGAACATGTGCAAGGCAATCGTACAGAAGCAGCAAAGCTATTGGGCATTAGTATTCGAACCTTGCGCAACAAGCTTAACGACTACCATTCTGGCATGGCATTTGCTTCGGCTTAGTAAACCTCATAAAAGATGCTTTGTAGCACGGTGAGGAGGTTAAGCTGTCAAGAAACTGACGAAATATAAGTAAGTGTTTTATCTACTATATAGCGTTTGGGTAAACAGCGAGGTGATGCATAGTTTTTGACTATCATCACTACGTTTTCAGAAGGAGCTGAGCGTAACCGTTATCGATCTTCTCAATGGGAGATAATAGGAGGTAATATGACTCAGTCCTTGTTTGGAGCGGGAATTCTACGATTAGAATCGGCGATGTCGGCACGTGAGAGAGTGCAAAGTGTATATGCGGCAAATATTGCCAATGCTGACACTCCCAATTATCGCGCAGATATGCGCACATTTTCAGATTTTATGGCAGAAAAGTCGGCAGCATCTGGTTCAACAGCGATGGCTAGAACCAATCCTGCTCATCTCCAGCCTCATAAATCTTCAGTGCCTTTGGGTGGCGGTGTATTTAACCGTGCATCGGTAGCCGCTCGTATGGATGGGAATACCGTTGATACCCAGAGAGAAATGACTGCGATGGCAGAAAATCAAATGATGCATGAATTGAATATGACAATTTTGAAAGGTCGTTTAAGTGGACTTGCCAATGTGATTAAAGAGGGAGGTCGCTAATGCCTAATACGCTATTTTCTTCCATGCATGTCAGTGCGGCAGGATTGTCCGCACAGCGTTCGCGTTTGGATGTTGTTGCAGAAAATATTGCCAATGCAGATTCAACGCGCACCGAAAAAGGCGGCCCTTACCGCCGTAGACAAGTGGTTTTTCAGTCCGCACCTATAGACAACCGTTCATTTTCATCTGTGTTTCAAAGCTCTTTTGATCAAGGCTCTTTGCAATCGGTAAAGGTTGCCAAAACCATTGAGGATCAACGCCCTTTTCGTGAGGTGTATGACCCAGTTCATCCTGATGCTGATGCCAATGGTGTTGTAAAAATGCCCAATGTGAATTCGGTGCAGGAAATGGTGGATATGAATTCAGCAGCAAGAAGTTTTGAAGCCAATGTCACGGTGATGGAGGCTTCCAAACGGATGTTTCTTAAATCACTCGAACTTATGCGCTAGGAGATTGTTATGAATATTCAAGGTTTACCAACACAATTAGGATCAGTTACACAAACGGAAATCGCCAAACCCAAAGGCAATTTTGGAGCCTTATTGAAACAATATACCGCTGATGTAAATCATGATGTGAAAGCAGCAGCTAAAAATGCAGAAACGTTGGCTGTTGATGGTGTGGGTAACGTGACTGAAACCATGATGGCGGTAAAAAAAGCGGGTTTATCATTCCAGTTGATGATGGCAGCACGTAATAAAATGGTAGATGCATACCGTGAAGTTATGCGCATGCAGGTATAAATCACTGGACGCATGTTTGTGTTTGTCCGATAGCGTTAAAATATTTAAGACAATGATGTTAGGAGCAATGTATGGCTGATTTACCCACAACCCAACAAATGGCAATGCAACAGCCTATGAATGCGCCATTACAAGGTGAGATAGGTGCTGGAACTGCCCCCGCAGGACGTCAGTTGAGTCAGATTCACAATAGCCTGATTAGTCATAGGCGTATTTTATTATTTGTTGCAGGAACATTGATGTTGGTGGGCTTTCTTAGCTTGATGTTATGGTCATCTGAAACACCTTATCGCCCGATTTATACAGGCATGAATGAAAAAGATGCTTCAGCGATTGTTGAAATGTTACAGAAAGAGCATGTGCCATATAAATTAGAAGGTGGTGGGACAGTGCTTGTTCCCGCCGATAAAGTTTATGCCATGCGTCTCAAACTGGCAAGTCAGGATATGATGCCAGGTTCTGGTTCGGGCTTTGAAATATTTGATCGCAGTAACGAGTTTGGTATCAGTGATTTTACGCAAAAAATTAATTTGCAACGCGCCCAGCAGGGTGAGTTGGCACGTACCATTGAAGTATTGCCGCAAGTGACAGCCGCTCGTGTGCATTTGGTGATGCCAAAAGAATCTGCATTTGCTGATCATGACCGTAAGGCAAGTGCCTCGGTGATGTTGCAGTTGATGGGTAGTAAACGTATGCCAAAAAATACTGTGGAAGCTATTCAGAACTTGGTAGCAGCGAGTATTCCAGAGTTGGATAAATCAGC
>JAUZQR010000028.1 GCA_030950865.1 Mariprofundaceae bacterium
TCAATGCATCCGCTTTGTCGGTACGTTCCCATGTAAATTCAGGCACTTCACGACCAAAGTGACCATAAGCAGCCGTCTTCGCGTAAATTGGACGCAACAAATCAAGCTCTTGTACAATGCCTTTCGGACGCAAATCAAATACTTCACGCACTATTTCAGCAAGCTTTTCTTCATCAATCTTGCCTGTGCCAAATGTATTCACCATCACACTCAATGGATGCGCAACACCAATGGCATAAGCCACTTGCACTTCACAACGGTCTGCAAGACCAGCCGCAACAATATTCTTCGCCACAGAGCGCATCATATAACATGCCGAGCGATCCACCTTGGTTGGATCTTTACCAGAAAATGCGCCGCCGCCGTGATGACCAAAACCACCATAGGTATCCACAATAATCTTACGACCCGTTACACCACAATCACCCACAGGACCACCAATCACAAAACGTCCTGTTGGATTAATGTGATATTCAGTGTCTGCATGCAACAAACCTGTCTCACCAAGAACTGGGTTAATAATAGTGTCCATCACCGCTTCAGAAAGCTCTTTATGTGAAACATCAGGGCCATGCTGTGTAGATAAAACCACCGCATCAATAGCAACGGGTTTGAAATTTTCATAACGCACTGTCACTTGCGATTTCACATCAGGGCGCAAGAAATTAACCAAGCCGCTTTTACGAACATCGGCTTGTTTTGCCACCAATTGATGTGATAAATGAATCGGTGTCGGCATCAACACATCTGTCTCATTGGAGGCATAACCAAACATCAAGCCTTGATCGCCTGCACCTTGATCCAAATCAATGCCTTCGCCTTCATTCACACCCTGCGCAATATCCACAGATTGTTTGTCCATGGTCACCAAAACAGCGCAAGAAGCATAATCAAAACCCATTTCCGATGAGTTATAACCAATCTCTTTCACCGCATCACGTGCCACTTGTTGATAATCAATGATTGCCGATGTTGTGATTTCGCCAGAGAGTACAATCATGCCTGTATTCACCATGGTTTCACATGCCACGCGGGCATATTTATCTTGTTCTAAAATGGCATCCAAAACACCATCAGAAATACGGTCAGCGACTTTATCTGGATGACCTTCACCCACAGATTCAGATGTAAATACAAAATTACGGCTCATTAAAACTCCTTAAAAACCATGAATAGACGGCGCAGCTTAAATAAACAAACCTGTAATGAAAAGATTTAGCTGCATTTCTCGCAGGCCTATAACTCAAACTCTCGCACAGAATAACGATCTCTTGCCGTCAGTGTCTTGCATTGATAGGTCGCTTTTTTGCCTGTATATATATGTTCAGACAACCATTGCTGCTCTGTTGAAGCATCTGAATCAGCAATGCAAATGCTCCACACACCTTTTTTACCATTCGGATTATGAAAACCTGCCAACCAGCGATAACCGCGCTCTTTTAGCGCATCTTTTTTATCAAATGGTGCGCCAATAGCAAACAAACGCTGGCTTTTTTCACGTGCTGAAACCAACAATTCACCCATCGCCAACTTCTTTGTCACAGGCAGTGCATAGGTCAACAAATGCAAGGTTGCCTGCGCATCATTCACCGCCCTATGCCCATCAAAGAAATAGCCCAGTTGATAAGCAATATAATCCAGTTTTCGACTACCAATATCTTCAGCCTGCCAATCAATATCTGCAAATGTGCATGCCCATGCCGTATCTTTTACAGCGGGCAAACGGCGCTCCAACATCGCACGGTCAAAAGCTGCATTGTGGGCAATGATAAGACTGGATTTTTCCAACCAGACCTGAATTTCAGCATCATCCAAGCATTGATCTTTAAGCATCGCATCATCAATGCCTGTCAATTTTTTCACCACATCAGAAAGCGGCTCTTTGGGGTCTTCAAAACCATCATAGGTATGCAAAATACGATAAATATTGCCTGAACCTGCATCATACTCAAATGCCACAAAACCAAGCTCGATAATTTTATCCTTGGTTGTATCAACACCTGTGGTTTCCGTATCAATCACCAAACCGACACGCTTGGTTAATGGCTCGCCCTGCTGATAACAATCAGGCGCATGAAGACGTTGAATCACACGATATTCATCCGATGATTTGAGTAGTTCAAGCGCCTCAATTTGAGCTGCTTCTAGGGCATTCATTTGTTCAATGCCTTGGCAAAGGCCATTTCCAAAGCACTCATGGCTTCAGGTTTCTTCTGATTATTCTTCTGCCCTTTACGCTGACTCTTTTGCGCTTGCTGTTGTTTGTGCATTTGACGTTTCACCTTTTGTTGCACACTTTCAGGCTCGCGAATTTGCCCATGCCCTGACGCGCTCTTTTTCCAACGCGGCTTTTCTTCCTGTAAAGGCTCAACCGCATCTTCTAAGCGCATGGTTAAGGAAATACGTTTACGCTTGGCATCAGCTTCCAGAACTTTCACTTTCACCACGTCGCCTGTCTTCACCACCTTACGTGGATCATCAACAAAGGTATTCGCCAATGCGGAAATATGCACAAGCCCATCCTGATGCACGCCAATATCAACAAATGCACCAAAATTAGCGACATTGCTCACCACACCTTCAAGAATCATGCCCTCTTTCAAATCACGAATTTCATTCACACCACTACGGAAAGTCGCCGTTTTAAATTCTGGGCGCGGGTCACGACCTGGTTTTTCTAGCTCCAAAAATATATCTGATACCGTCAACTCACCAAATATATCATTGATAAAATCTTTGGCTTTTAGACCATGCAAAATCGTTTGATTGCCAAGCAATTCCTCAATTGTTGTTTTCTTCTTTTCTGCGATATGCGCGACCACAGGATAAGCTTCGGGATGTACCGCCGATGCATCCAATGGATTCTCACCATCCAAAATGCGTAAAAAACCTGCCGCCTGCTCAAAAGCTTTCGGACCAATACCTTTGACTTTATGAATCTCATCACGATTTGGAAAACGCCCATGCTCATCACGATAAGCCACCAAATTCTCTGCCATGCTACGGCTCAAACCAGCCACATATGCCAATAAATGTGCCGATGCTGTATTCACATCCACTCCCACCTGATTCACACAATCTTCCACCACGGCATCCAACGTACGTGCCAGCGATGCTTGATTTACATCATGCTGGTATTGACCCACACCAATGGCTTTCGGTTCAATCTTCACCAATTCCGCCAATGGATCTTGCAAACGCCGTGCAATGGATACCGCACCACGCAAGGTCACATCCAAATCTGGGAATTCATTAGCAGCAAGCTCCGATGCTGAATACACCGATGCACCAGCCTCCGATACCATCACAGGTGTTAAATGAAGTTGTGGAAACTGCTCACTCAATGCCTTAATCAAGCTTTCCGTTTCACGCGAGCCAGTACCATTACCAATCGCCACCAAATCCACCTGATGTTTATCTGCCAATACAGCCAAAGCAGCCAATGCTTCATCCCAACGACGGGCAGGCACATGTGGGTAAATCGTTGCTGTATCAAGCACTTTTCCTGTCACATCGGTGACTGCGACTTTCACACCACTACGCAAACCAGGATCCAAGCCCATCGTTGCACGTTGCCCTGCTGGGGCAGCCAACAATAAGTCTCGCAAATTATTGGCAAACACTTTAATCGCTTCATCTTCGGCTTTACTGCGCAATGCCAACAACAAATCCACTTCCAAACGCATCAATACCTTGCTCTTCCATGCCAAACGCACACTTTCCAAAAGCCATGCATCCGCAGCACGTCCTGCATCACGAATATCCAAAGGTTTTGCCATTGCACCTTGGCAAAAACTATCAGCACGCGCTTCATCAGCTCCAGCCAGTAATTTCACGCGCAATACACCTTCTTTTTGACCGCGAAAAATTGCCAAAGCACGATGTGATGGTACCTTTTTCCAGCTTTCAGAAAATTCAAAATAATCTTTAAACTTTTCGCCTTCTTCGGCTTTCTTTTTCACTACCGCTGCGGTTAACACGGCATGTTTTTGCATATAATCACGCAATACTGCCAAAACTTCGGCATTCTCACCCAAGCGTTCCATCAAAATATACTGTGCGCCAACCAGTGCCGCTTCAACATCATCAATGCCGGCATCACTATTTACAAAATCCGCCGCCACAGTTTCAGGTGATAGATTCATATCCTGCAATAGCTGATTCAGCAATGGCTCTAAACCAGCCTCACGCGCTTGTTGCGCTTTGCTTCGGCGGCGTGGTTTATACGGCAAATACAAATCTTCCAAACGTGTCATGGTATCAGCAGCACAAATCTTTTTTTCCAATTCAGGTGTTAACAAATCTTGTTTTATAATGCTTTTTAAGATGCTTTCGCGGCGTGTTTCAAGCTCACGCAAATAGCGCAATCGCTCTTCAAGTTGACGCAGTTGCCCATCATCCAAGCCACCTGTGGCTTCTTTTCGGTAGCGTGCAATAAAGGGCACCGTTGCACCACCATCGAGCAGTTCAACTGCTGCTGCGACTTGTTTTACCGCCACATTTAATTCCTGTGCAATTTGCTTAATCATGCCATCTCTCCAAGCATCCAACATTTATCTTTTAGCGCGTCAAAAACACACCAAACCTACTTATATTTGCGCTTTCTATCGAACCCTTACATTCCTGCAAGGAGTTTACAGACACTCCCCGCAACAACATCATTTAAAAACCTCTTATTCATTTCCAGTATGTTTAAGCCTGTTCTTTGAGCCTTTCCACATAATTGATTATTGAATGATCCAATATACTTCCCACAAAAAACTCACTTTCCTCATGCTCAAAAAGCTTTTGCTCAACACCGTGATGCGTGTAAATAGGCATTTCAGGAATAATCGCGGTGACAATATCTTTACCATTCACAAAACGAGTATGACTTAATCCATCGTCTCCTTGCAATATAATGCCTGCGCCCACTCTAGGCTCGCCAAAGGTTACTATTTTCTCAAACGCATAAGACATCCCCACAATCACTGCCATCGCCGCACCCAAACTATGCCCTGTTGCATACAGCGTATGATGATTCAACTTGTTTAATGATGCCTCAAGACTTTCCGTATCACCTTGCGTTTGCATCAACGACTGCGCCGCATCCAAAAAACCACGATGCACTTTAGCAGCTTTGTAGGAAATAGGACAAACCCTTAAATCATCAATCACATCACGAATATCTGATGGTTCTGTACCTCGAATAGCCAAAATCGCTTTATCTGCATCCACGGCTAAAAATCCTTGGCGACCATGTCCATCATCATAAAATGTCACCTTAAATCCAAAACCTTTTAAGCTGCTTTGCACATGCGCTGCATCATAATATGCAATATGCGAAAAGTTTGCCAATAGCCATTCAGGTTTATCTTCCCACGCCTGTTCAAAGGCTTGCTTGCTCAAACTGCTAAGCGATGACTTGTATTTTCTAGGATTTCCCAAGCCATCAAATGTTCGACCCTGTTTCTCAATAGCTAAGCTGGCATCTTCCACTTTGGACATATCACACCTCAATATCTGAAATATATTTCAATTGCGGTTTGATAACAAATTCTTTA
>JAUZQR010000280.1 GCA_030950865.1 Mariprofundaceae bacterium
ATTTTAAGGGAGATGGGATGAAAGCATACACATATGTAAAAGGTATAATGTTGAGTTTTGCATTGTTACTGTTGATATCAGCTCCGATATTGTCACCTACTACGATGCAGTTGCAATACTCTCAAGCCGTTGCAGCGGAAAATTCGATGGCTAAAATTCAATTGATTTTGAAAAAGTTGCGTGGCTCTATGACCAGTATGAAAGACTTTGATGAATTAGAAAAAGCGGGTATGCCAAAGAAAGATGTGAATCGTATGCGTCGCGCCATGAGCCATAAAATTAAGCAGTTAACAGATGAGGCCATTTCTTCTATTCAGTCGCTGTAATGCCAACGGCTTATCTTGTGTAGCATATCACTTCATGGTTTGTTTGTATGATAATAGGCATCCAGCAAGGCAGCTTTTAGCTTAGTGTGGTCAGCAAAAGATTCTATACCCAAATGTTTTTTAGCAATGGATTGTATATGAGACAAGACCACGAGTTGCTCCCTTGCTGTGATAAAAGCATCAGCATCAAAGTTTCCATCATGAGTGTATTCAGCGGCTAGCCCTGTTGCGTGAGAAAAATAAACAGGCTCCATAACCATGACATCATATTCATGACGATAGCGGTCTAATCCGTTCCTGTTTGCAAGAATATCGTACAATGCTTCTAATTCACATTGATGGTCACGTAGCCAAGTTTCTAAATCAATTTCTTCAGAAAACGTGAATTTTTCACCTTTAAAATAAAACTCAATACTGGCTGTGATGCGACTATCCATAATGCTGTGCGTCCTTTTACTTCAACTAAATGCCGCAGAGGCTATCATGTTGGCATGACGATTTCTTTTTCTTTTGCATCAACGCCGCATATTCATTTTGGTATAGGTCGGCGTGATGTGTTGCCTGATATCATTCGAGGTTATGGGCGTAAAGTTTTGTTGCTTACAGGCGGAAAGTCTTTTGAACAATCGCCCCTATGTCAGCGTTTATGGAATGATTTAAGTGCTGCTTTTGATGTTCAACGTGTTTCTATTTTAGGAGAGCCATCCCCACAAGTCGTGGATGCAGCTGTATCCAAATACCATGCTTGGCAACCCGATTGTGTGGTTGCACTTGGTGGTGGTAGTTGTGTGGACGCAGCCAAGGCAATTGCAGGATTATTGCCAAGTGGCGATTCGGTGATGGCGTATTTAGAAGGTGTTGGTGAAGGCAAAGTGTTTACATCGAATACGACACCTTTTATTGCCTTGCCCACGACAGCAGGAACAGGTGGTGAAACCAGTAAAAATGCGGTGTTATCGATGATTGGAGATGAAGGCTTTAAGAAATCTTTTCGCCATGAATCGTTGGTTCCAAAGCATATTATTCTTGACCCTGAACTTACAATATCATGCTCTAAAGAAGTGACAGCGGCATGTGGCATGGATGCCTTTACCCAGCTTTTGGAATCGTATGTGTCCAGCAACGCTAATCCGATGACCGATAGCCTTGCATGGAGTGGTTTGATGCATGTTCGTGATTCATTGTTGCAGGCTGTGGCGCACGGCGATGATTTGAAAGCACGTTCGGGCATGTTATATGCCTCATCCATCTCTGGTTTAACCTTAGCCAATGCAGGACTTGGCTCTGTGCATGGTTTGGCATCGCCTTTTGGTGCATTCTTTCCCATAGCACATGGCGTTGTTTGTGGCGCATTGCTTTATGATGCAACACGCATCAATATGGATGTTATGTCGGTTCGAGAGCCATCAAATATTGCTTTGAAAAAATATGCTGATGTTGGGCGTATGATGCTTGAAAATGAGGCACTTGATGATGTTGATGCACGGGTTAAATTGTTAAAATTACTCAAAACTTGGTCAAAATCTCTAAATATGCCAAAATTATCAACTTATGGTGTCAAAAAAAGCGATATTTCGCGCCTTATTAATAATATAAGTGGCGGAAGTATGTCCACCAATCCTGTGGCTTTAACGGAAGTAGAGTTAACACAATTGATTGAAGCGGTATTATAATTATGGCGGTTTATGCAGTAGGGGATATTCAAGGTTGTTATAAGGCATTGAAACGCTTGTTGGACAAGGTGAAATTCAACCCGAAAAAAGATGTATTGTGGTGTGCTGGGGATTTGGTAAACCGTGGTCCAGATTCATTAAAAACACTGCGATTTTTAAAAAAACTGGGTGATAGCTGCGTGTGTGTATTGGGTAACCATGATTTACATTTGTTGGAGCGTTCATGTGGTGGACGCGATTATAAACGTGACACCTTTGATGAGATATTGGCTGCCAAAGATAAGGATGAGTTGTTGGATTGGTTAAGGCATAGACCACTCATCCATAGCGATAAGAAGCTGGGCTGGTGTATGTTGCATGCAGGTTTACACCCTCAATGGACATTAAAAGAAACAAAAAAACGTGCCAAAGCTGTTGAGGCTGTATTGCGCGGTGATGACTGGCAGGCATTTTGTATGCACCTGCATCATGCAGAGTTTTCTGAGCGTGAACCCAAAGGCTCTGGTCTATCATCATTGATTTTTACGACAGCAGTATTAACCCGTACACGGTATTGCACGGCAGATGGTTCTTTCAATTGGCATATACGTACAGGTGAGGCAGAGAAAGAATGTGAAAAAGCTTGGTTTTCTCATGAAAAGCTTGCGTGGCGCAAAAAATATCGTGTTGTGTATGGGCACTGGGCTGCCAAAGGCTTGGTTTTGGATCAGCCACATGTATTGGGTTTGGATTCTGGCTGTGTGTGGGGTGGTGGTTTGAGTCTGGCACGTCTGGATGCTGATGAACCTGTGGTGATGACGGTGATGGACTAAAAAACTGCTATCATTATATGGTGTGAATGATTTGTTTGGGGGGGCATAAATGAAGTTAGGTATTCCCAAGGAAATAAAAAACGGTGAAAATCGTATTGCTTTAACGCCCAAGGGTGTTGGTTTATTGGTTCAGCAAGGTCATATCGTACTGGTCGAGGCATCGGCGGGTATTGCCAGTGGTTTTTCTGATGCGCTGTACCACCAAGCTGGTGCGGTACTGGTTTCTCAAGCTGATGTTTGGTCAGCAGAGTGGGTGATTAAGGTCAAAGAGCCATTGGCTGAAGAATATCATTTTTTTCGCCCAAACTTGGGCATTTTTACTTTTTTACACTTGGCAGCCGTGCCTGAATTGGCGAAGGCTTTGATGAAAGAAAGCGTACGGGCGATGGCTTATGAGACCATTGCGCTGGACGATGGAAGTTTGCCTTTGCTTGCCCCAATGAGCCAAATTGCTGGGCGTGTATCGATGTTGATGGCGGTTGAATATCTGCGTAAAAACACCATAAAATCATCGAATGGCATAAAACAAAAAGGCATGTTGTTGGGAGGCGTTACTGGTGTGAATACTGGGCATGTCAGTGTTTTAGGGGCTGGCAATGTCGGGGTTCAGGCGGCTGATGTTGCGCTGGCATTGGGTGCATCTGTGTGTTTGTTTGATTGCAAACAAAGCCGTTTGGAT
>JAUZQR010000281.1 GCA_030950865.1 Mariprofundaceae bacterium
TTCCCGCGAAGGCGGGAATCCAGAACTCCTTGCAAACAATGGATTCCCGCCTTCGCGGGAATGACATATAGAACAAGGTGTTTTTTGCTGTCCCACAGAGTTACACCACCTGAAATCCGTTGCAATACCATTGATAAGCCACCTATTTATCATTTTTTCACCGGACAGTAGTGATAAGGAACAAAAAAACGTCATTTCCGAGGTTTTTATCGGAAATTCATGGTTTAAGTGGATCCCCGATACAAGCATTCGGGGATGACGAATTAGAAAGCGTTTGAGAAACATCATGAGCAGTTATTTTTAATACAATTGCCCTACTGTTGAGCTAGATTCGATAATTTAAGGTGATTGATATACTAGGGAAGCTCTGAATAAGTCTGGATGAAGAAGATTGTGATTCAGAATATTCAAAATCAAGGCGTGAATCGTATGTAATAGCACGGCTATTGCAAAGATTTACAACGCAGAGTTTGGATATTCTGAACACAAGATGCAAATTCATGACTTGTTCAGAGCTTCCCTAGCCCCTCAACAACAGCCAACCTTCTCGCATAAAACCGACAGATGCTTTGAAAACTTGCTTCAAGCGCGTGCGAATAAAGCTGCATTTCACACAACCGCCATTTGCCATTTGCTCGCGCACTTCAAGGCTTGGATAAATCGTTTCACGCCAGAATTCTAGTCGATGCTTGAAATCAGGCATCATGCGTGCAAACAAACGCTCCGCCAAAAAAGGAATGATTTCATGCTGCATAAACCTATTAAACAATCGTTTTTCAACAAAACCCATGCTCGGTCGAATTGCATCCAACACATGTTCGGGAACTGGTGCATTCAAATGCTTCTGAACATAGGATAAAGCATAAAAACATGGTCGTTGTAACGCATATTCCTGAATACCAAGCAACACTTCTTGCCAGCTTTCATCTACATCAATTTTACTTGCCAATAACGCAATATCATACAACCATATTAGTCGCTCAAATGAGTGTTTCATGGCGTGGAAACATAGATACGGCAGCTCAACCTTCGTAGCAATCAATAAAGCGGCTTCACCAGCCAATTCGCCCTGCATAGCACTGGAAAAGAAATCTGGCGCACGCAATGGCGTTAAAAATTTCCAAGCTTGAATACGCTCAATGCCCAATGGCTCATCATGCAAATCAAGTGATCTATCACCGCGCACAAAAATATTGCGGTACACATCATCTGGGCGAAACCCAATATCCCACAACACCTGCTTGGCATCCATCATCTGATTTTCATGGAATAGCAAATCAATATCACTTTGCGGGCGCAAATGGGCACTCTCTCCATATAATCTTGATGAAACAGCTAAGCCTCGCATGCAAATAACGGGAATATTCGCCTCATTTAATGAAGCAAAAACTTGCGCGCACACATGCTGATTGCGCAGATAGTTCGCCTGCTTTTCTCGCAAACGCAAACGATATGCCTCCCGAACTTCAGCATGAATATCAGGTGTTTCATTGCGTTCGAGCATAGGTAAAATAAGCCCATCCACACCCTCATGCATGGAGCGCATCATCAACTGTTCATTGCGATAATCCTCCAAGTCCAACATGGTATTTTGCATTAAAATTTGAGATAGCCGCTGACGCGACGATTGAATAATAGAATTAGAACTAGCCATAGGCGCATAATTTAGTCTAAACTTCGCTGGTATTCTACCCGAAATATAATGGACAAGCTATGAACAACGAGGTCTGCCGATGAATAAGTCAACAGAAACATCAAACATGAATAACGAACAGCAAGCACGTCGCACATTGTTAAAGATGGCGACATATGTTCCTCCAGCTATTCTCGGCGTGATGATTGGCGGCAATAAAGTTGCTGAGGCGGGTGCAGCTCTAGGTCAACCCAAAACATGTGGCGGAGGTGGGACTATTATTGTCTCAGCCAATGGCAATGCTTGCTGCCCATGTGTGCCAACCGATCCAAAATTTGACCCTGTAAAATGCGCATGGAAAAAATGTAAGTTGGGTAATTGCCCTGCTTGTCGTCAGTATCCACCCACGAAGAAAGATCAGTGCAAAAAAGTTGCTGCAGCTTGTGGCTGCACATGCAAAAAAGGCAATAAAAAAGGCGGCAATAAAGGCATTTGGACCTGCAAGTAAGCCACTTTAGAAGACCCAACTAAATAATAGGAAAACTTAGATGAACAATAGTAAACCATCTCTTTTTCCAATTGTTTTAC
>JAUZQR010000282.1 GCA_030950865.1 Mariprofundaceae bacterium
TTTAAATTGCAACGGTAGGATGCCCATACAAACGAGGTTTGTTCGGTGAATGCGTTCGTAACTTTCAGCAATGACAGCTTGTATGCCAAGTAGTTTTGGACCTTTTGCAGCCCAATCCCGTGATGATCCAGAACCGTATTCTTTACCAGCAAGAATTACCAAGGGAGTATTTTCTTGCTTATATTTCATTGCAGCATCAACCATGGTGTCGCAATCATCAATATCACGAAAAGCCATCACACCTTGTTTATCATGACCTGGAATTGGAATAATGAATGGGTTCGAGCCTGTCGCGATAATTAAGTTATCATATTCGACTTCTGTACCATCTTCAGCAATAACTTTTTTGTAGCCACGTTGAATCTCTTTAATACGTTTACCCAAATGCAGCGTAATATTATTATCAGCATACCACTGCTCTTCGTTAAGAATAATATCTTCAATGGTGGTATCGCCAGCCAAAACAGGCGAAAGCATGATGCGGTTATAATTGGGATATTTTTCAGCACCAAAAATTGTAATATCAAACATGTCAGGGTTGGCTTTAAGGATTTCTTCAATGGCACGCACACCAGCCATGCCGTTACCGATCATTACCAGCTTCTTCTTATCACTCATTTCAACCTCACAGAAATATAATTATGCAAATAATTTAGCAAATACCATGCCTAGGTTAAAAAATGTTATTTGGGGGATTTGCATGAACTTATAGGGTATATAAGCCTATATTATAGGCATACATAGATTAATATTAAGGCATATTTAGAGAAGGAAGTTTGTAAAAGTGCATATTTAGTCTGTAAAACATCAAAAATATATTTGGCATTTAGGTTGCTCAAAGGACAGCTAATAACGTTTAATAAAAATGACTACAAGTAGTTTTTAAGGGGTAAGATTATTATGACAACAGCAGGTATTGATCACAGTAGAATCAATTTATTTTCATTTACTGGAAAAATAAAGATTTTACATATGTCATGGCTGGCATTTTTTATCAGCTTTATGGTTTGGTTTAACTTTGCACCATTGATGGCATCCATTCGCGAAACATTTGGTCTATCCGATCAAGAAGTGAAGTTGCTTTTCATTCTAAATGTTGCACTTACCATTCCTGCACGAATTATTATTGGTATGCTGGTTGATAAATACGGACCAAAAATAACGTTTTCTGTTTTACTCGCATCTTCTAGTGTTTTTTGTTTCTTGTTTGCTTTTGCCGAAACGTATGCGGAGTTGGCGACTTACCGTTTCTTACTTGGTTTTGTAGGTGCAGGTTTTGTGATTGGTATACGCCTTGTATCCGAATGGTTTCCTGCCAAACAAGTGGGTACGGCTGAAGGCATTTATGGTGGTTGGGGTAATTTTGGTTCTGCTGCAGCAGCAATGATTTTACCTGCTCTGGCATTATGGATTGGTGGAGATGATGGCTGGCGTTGGGCCGTGGCAACAACGGGCTTCTTGGCGTTAGGGTTTTCAATAGTTTTTTATTTTTCAGTCAGTAATAACCCGAAAGGAACTACTTATTTTAGACCTAAAAACTTAGGTGCAATGGAAGTTACCAGCAAAGGCGATTTCTATCTGTATTGCCTGATGACGGCACCTTTGTATATCGCATTGGGCGTATTGGCGTGGAAAATATCACCTGCAAACCTGAATATATTTTCAGCCGCACTTACCTATAGTATTTATGCTGCATTATTGAGTTTGTATGCCTATCAGCTATCAAAAATTTACAATATTAATAAATCTTTGTTTGCTGTGAATAGCAAACCTGTCCCTGAAATTCATCGTTATAAATTCAAGCAGGTCGCAGCCTTGAATTTATCATATATGATTACTTTTGGCTCAGAATTAGCAGTTATTTCAATGCTTCCATTGTTCTTTTTTGATACCTTTAGAGAAACGGCAGAGCTTTCCATTACCCAAGCTGCATTGATTGCATCTATTTTTGCTGGCTTGAATATTATTATGCGCCCAGCGGGTGGTTATTTGAGTGATAAATACGGACGTAAGAAAGTATTAAGCATTACCCTTGCTGGTTTGGCCGTAGGTTACTTTTTGATGGGACAAGTGGATGGTACATGGTCAATTCCAGCAGCTATTGCCGTGATGGTGGTTGCTGCATTATTTGTCAATGCTGGTAATGGTGCTGTGTATGCTGTTGTACCATTGGTTAAACGCCGTTTGACAGGGCAAGTTGCAGGTACAACAGGTGCTTTTGGTAATGTAGGCGGTGTAACATTTTTAACCGTACTTTCTTTTGTATCGTCGCAAGTATTTTTTATCACCATTGCCTGCGCTGCTTTGGCAGTTTTTCTACTGGTAATGTTTGTGCTCGAAGAGCCCAAAGGTTTTATGTATGAAGAAAATGAAGATGGTACAATCGAGAAAATCGGGCTACATTAAGTAATCATGGCAGAATATTTAACTGTTGCAGCTGGGCAAAATTCTCTGGCTGGTGTGAAGTCACAAAATGAGGATTGTTGTGGCATTCATATCTCTAAAGGGCGCGAACTGACACATAAGGGCGTTGTGGCAGTGACTGCTGATGGTGTGGGTTCCAGTGAGGCGGGGCAGGAAGCGAGCGAGCATTGTGTCAAAGCTTTTATAGCTGATTATTTGAGTACGCCCATGTCATGGAGTGTTCAAACATCAGGTGAGCGCGTTATTAAATCACTCAACTCATGGTTGTATAATCAAGGACAAGCGCGCTATGCCTCCGAACTTAGCCTTGCCACCACGCTTGCGGTGTTGGTGCTTAAATCCACCACAGCTCACATTTTTCATGTGGGTGATTCCCGTGTTTATCTTATCCGAAAGGGTGAAATAACCTGCTTGACTAAAGATCATCGCTTGGTCATTGATAAAAACAAAACCTACCTCGCCAGAGCTATGGGTGGTGAGCATGATGTTCACCTTGATTATGCCAAACACCTTGTGGAAGTTGGTGATATATTTGTATTGACCACCGATGGTGTGCATGAATTTATTGATGATAAGAAAATTTTAAAATTGGCAACAGCAAGTGAGCCTGAAACAGCGGCTGAAAACATTACCCATGCAGCGTTGGAAGCGGGGAGTGATGATAATATCACTAGCCAAGTATTACATATTACCCTGCTACCCAATCAAGATGAAAATGAATATTATAAACAATTAACCAGCTTACCTTTTCCACCGCCATTGAATATAGGGCAAGAGCTGGATGGTTATAAAGTGATTCGTGAGCTGCACAGCAGCAATACGATTCAAGTTTATTTGGCGGAGGATATGGAAAGCGGCGCAACGGTGGTTCTTAAAACACCATCCGTTAATTTTGAAGATGATCCTGCATATATTGACCGCTTTTTACATGAGGTATGGGTTGGCCGCCGTATCAGTAATTCGCATGTGTTTAAAGTATTGCAGCTTAAGCGTGAACGAAGCTGTATTTATTATGTAACTGAATATTTACAAGGTCACTCGCTTGCCCAGTGGATTTTAGATAATCCCAAGCCAGATTTGGAAAAAGTGCGCGGTATGATTGGGCAAATGATTAAAGGTTTACGCGCCTTCCATCGTAAGGAAATGGTACATCAAGACATTAAACCTGAAAATATCATGGTGGATCAGCATGGCATGATTAAAATTATTGATTTTGGTTCCACCCGTGTCTCAGGCTTGGAAGAAATTCACACGCCTATCAAACAAATGCATGTTGAAGGCACTGCTAATTATATTGCACCTGAATTGTTTGAAGGTTATGAAGGTACACCCAAAACGGATATGTATTCATTGGGTATCACTATTTATGAAATGTTAAGTGGTGGGCATTTCCCATATGGTGAGCTTGAAGAGGCTAAACCGCATAAACATTATGATTATGTGTCTGTTCGTAAATATAATGAAAATGTGCCTATTTGGATGGATAGGGCGATTCAAAAGAGTATCAGTAAAAATCCTGAACGTCGTTATGATTCTTTTTCAGAGTTTCAGCATGACTTGTCGAACCCTAATCCTGCATTTATGAAATCAACAGCGCCACTGATTGAGCGTAACCCCATGGGATTTTGGAAAGGATTAGCCATTATTTCACTCATCTTGAATTTTCTTTTGCTTATCCTGCTATCCAAATAAGACTTTGTTAGGCATCATGCCTTTACAGCAGTATGTATGTTTAAGGTGCTTAAGGAAGCTCTGAATAAGTCTGGACGCAAAATGCGAGTTCATGACTTGTTCAGGTCTTCCCTTATAAGGGGTGGCTGATGTGAATAGTGATTTTTGGAAAGAGATTCCAGCGTATAAAGACTTTAAAGCATCTTTTAATATTGATGCTTACACCCCGTTCGACCCGAGCTGGCATTTATTCGTTGCAGATATACAAGGTAGCACGCAAGTGATTCAAGATGGTCGTTATAAAGATGTGAATATGGTTGGAGCGATGTCGATTGTGGCTGTGCTCAATGCCTGCCCAAACATTGAAATTCCATTTGTATTTGGTGGTGATGGAGCATCACTTTTAGTTCCTGAAACTTATGTCGAGAAAGCTAGATTAGCCTTGCTTGCTACCAAGGAAAAATCTAAAAGTGATTTTTCACTTCATTTAAGAGTGGGTTCAATTTCTGTACAAGAACTCAGTGATAAAGGCATTGAGTTACTCGTTGCCAAGCATGAAATTTCCAAAGATTACAAACAAGCTATATTTTATGGTGGTGGTATGAGCAAAGCGGATGCTCTTATTAAAGGGGATGCCTCTTATTGTTATGATATACCCAATCATATGCCTGAAGTGGACTTCAGTGGTTTAGAATGCCGATGGCAAGATATTCCCTCACCCAAAGAAGAAACGCTCAGCCTGCTTGTGTTTGCGAATAATCCTAAAACATATAATAATTTATTTGCTTATATCACCAAACATATGGGTAGTTATCAGCAGCGTAATCCAGTACAAGAGGCAGGTCTTCACTTATCGCTATCGTTTACTGACCTTGCGCATGAAGCCAAAGCAAAGGCGCAAGGTTTTAAGCGATACTTACTTACCAAAAAATTATGGCTCATTAATATTCTGGGTATTATGTTGATGAAGTTTGATGTGCGAATGGATGGTGGGTCATGGGGTAAATATAAAGTCCAAGTTTCCCATACCACAGATTCTGAAAAATTTGATGATATGTTACGCATGACATTTGCTGCCAACACTCATGAGCGCATCAAACTAGAGAAATACTTAAAGACAAAACATAAAAAAGGCGAGTTGTGCTACGGTATGCACATCAGCAATCGTGCTTTGATGACCTGCCTAGTATTTGAGCGCATGGGCAGCCAAATCCATTTTGTAGATGCTGCCGATGGCGGTTATACCATGGCAGCCATTGGTCTCAAACAACAATTCAAAAGCCTCAATGAAGCTATCAGAGCAATTGTTTAAGCATTTCTTTCATAAAGCAGGTGGTTGCCAAGATGCTGGTGAAATGGTGCGCGGTACGGGATTCGAACCTGTGACCTCTGTTTCGGAGGCTAGAAGTCATGCTCTTTGTGCCTAAATAAGCTAACGCTCCTTGAATTTTCAAGCAGTTGTTTCAATTTTCTTCATAGGCTTTAGAATTGGGCACAATATGGGCACCAGTCTGTATATTGAAGACTTCTTGAACCCTCAGATTCTTGAGGAAATGTAGTGATTTCAACGTATTATAAAAGTATGCGCCCTTAGCTCAGCTGGATAGAGTGGCAGCCTCCGAAGCTAGTGGTCTTCAAAGGTTGATTCATTTAGGCTTACGCT
>JAUZQR010000283.1 GCA_030950865.1 Mariprofundaceae bacterium
TTTAAGCTTAATGATTCAATAATTTCAATGCGTGAAAGTGCCTTTTCATTATCCACATTCCTTCTAAGAAGATATGTATTACCTAAAATACCTGCCAAAGTGTTGTTAAAATCATGCGCCAAGCCACCTGCCAATGTACCAACGGCTTCTAATTTTTGCGACTGAATCAACTGTTTCTCAAGTGCTTTCTCTGCGGAAACATCTCTTTGCACAGATACAAAGTGAGTAATCGACCCTTCATCATCCCTGATGGGAGAAATCGTCATAAACTCATCGTATTCAGAACCATCTTTGCGGCGATTGATATGATGACCCGACCAGCTATCGCCATTTTGAATGCGGCTCCACAAACTTTTATACCATTCTTTATCTTGTTTACCACTGGATAATATTGCGGGCGTTTGAGCAATAGCTTCTTCAGCTTTGTAACCTGTAATTTTTTCAAATGCTGGATTTACATACTCAATCATGCCCTGAGTATCCGTGATAATTACAGATTCACTTGACTGCTCAATAGCCCTAAGCATTTTCCGCTCATTGATGCCAGAGCGTCGTTTATCTGAATGATCGTGAATTAAAAAAATATACTGATTAAGTAGTCCATTTTCTTCAAAAATAGGAATCAACTTGAGCATAGCATGAAAGATTGAGCCATCTTTACAGGATAATGGTGCAACAAGTGATAAATGTTCTTCATTTTTTATGGCATGCTGTACTTTTTCCTGCACACCTTCACCTAAAAAACCACTAAATAGATTGTTTTGCATATCTTCTAAATCAAAACCTGTTTGACTTGTAAATGCTTCATTGACATAAACAAAACGACCATTCAGCAAGTGAGGATCATAACTTAAATAGCCCATCGTTGTATGAGAAATAGCCGCTGCCAATTGCGAATTTTTCTTCATGGATTGGCGAAGTGGTTTCACGAATAAAAAGTAGACCGACAACGTAGCAATCAGGGTAAGTAAAATTGCATCCATATTATTCAGTGCCGATGCGCTCAAGAAAGCACTCAGACCTACATATTCAATGCTGTACATAATAGCCAATTCAGATGAAAGCACGATAGCTATCAAAAGAATAATCGCTTGAAATGAACTCAGTTTACTCATGTCCAAATGATAACCCTAAATAAGTCATGTGTAT
>JAUZQR010000284.1 GCA_030950865.1 Mariprofundaceae bacterium
AATTTCATCTAGAAACAACGTGCCGCCCTGTGCCGATTCAATCAGCCCCGTGCGATTAGCATCAGCACTGGTAAATGCACCCTTGCGGTGACCAAATAATTCAGATTCAAATAACCCTTCAGGAATAGCGCCACAATGCACCGCTACAAAAGGCTCCTCATACCGCAAAGAATGCTGATGCACAAAACGAGCTGCGAGTTCTTTGCCTGTGCCAGACTCACCAGAAATCAATACGGTAAAATCACGTTTGGCAGCACGCAAAAGGCGCTCTTTCACGCGTTGCATCACATCTGAACGGGCTACCAATAAATCATCTTTCTCTACAGGTGAATGATTGTTTTTCTTTTTCGCTTTCACAGAAGCCATTGCTTTAGCAGGCTCTGTTTGTTCATCTATCGTAGCAGATAAAGCCCGCTCAACAGCACTTCCTAACTCTTCACTTGAAACAGGTTTGGTTAAATAATCAAATGCACCCTCACGCATGGCTTCTACTGCGGTTTCAGAACTTGCATAAGCTGTTAATAATAACACCCGGGCCTGAGGGCAATGCTCTGCTGACATACGCACCACTTCCAAACCGCCATCACAGTCATTCATGCGTAAATCTGTCAAAACCACATCAAAAGAACTCGATGATAAAGCGGCTGCAGCCTCTTCCACGCCACCGCACGGGGTTACCAAATGCCCCATGGATTCTAAATTTAAAGACAATACTTGCCGCGCATTCGCCTCATCTTCCACCAATAAAATATCAGCCATGTTTCTCCCGCCCTGTACTATCAGACCGTACACGGAATGTTGTTGTTTCAGCATCACTTTCTACATCAATTTGCCACTGATTGGCTTGACATACCTGCCATACCGTTGCCAATCCCAAACCTGTCCCACCCTCTCGCTGCGAGGCAAAAGGCTCAAAAAGATGAGCGCGTATAGACTCTGGAATACCATCACCATGATCGGATACAGCAAACTGCCAATGCCCCGCACGCTCTGATGCATGCACTGATACCGAATGAGGTGCAGGACTTGATAAGACTGCATTGCGCAACAAATTATCCAAGACCAAACGCATATGATCACCATCAATATGCAACACACCTACATCACAGATCAAATCAATAAAATATTTTTGCTCGGAATCTATCAGCTCAACCGATGCAATCAGTAAATCAAAGGCTTCAATATCTTTTGCTTTAGGCGTTAACGGCTTGGTATAATCCAACATATCCGCTACCAAACGATTGAGGCGCAATATTTCTTCACTCACAATACGCTGAATATCAACCTGTTGTTTTTCCTGCACACGTGTCACAAGCTCAACTGCTTGAGCAATGGTTTGCATGGGGTTTCGCAGCTCATGCGCCAACATTGCTGCCATACGTCCCATGGCTGCTAATTTCTGGTGCTCAGTAACTTCCTTTTCCAAACCACGCAATTCGCTCACATCAACCAATGTTAACCACCAGCAAGCACCCGCATATAACTCTGGAAATTTACCCACTGTTATCAAATATTCGGATTTATCCTGCTGCCATTCACAGCGATAGCTTTCTTCTCCATTTCTCTTTTGTAAAAAACTCACAACCCTCTGCGGAAAAGATGGCAACTCGCTAAGCTTTAACAATGAATCTTCAGATACATGGAGTATGGCACACGCAGCAGGGTTACTATCTCGAATCGTTAAATCCTCATCTAGAACCAACACACCTTCTTGCATGGATGCCATCAAACGTGTGTGTAGCACCTGAAAGTCCTGATGTTTTTGAGCTGCGCGTCGGCTTTTGTCACTTAATGTGGCATGACGGCGTGAAATCACTGCCATAACGCCACCCACCAATAACAAAACCGATGTTTGTAAAAGAAGTGTTAATGTTGCGTCCGCTGGCAATAACACATGTTGCCACCATGCAAA
>JAUZQR010000285.1 GCA_030950865.1 Mariprofundaceae bacterium
GGTATTAACACGAAATTTGGCACAAAGATTCGCGAGTTAGGCAAGCAGAAAGGTTATGATTATATTTTAACCAAACCATCTGTTCTATATGTTAAAGATGTGCATAATATTACTGCTGAAGTAACAAAGCTATTAAACGAAGGTAAATAAACAGAACTATTTTTTCACCTCAAGCAGTTAATTTTAACTCAGCTTCGGTGATGATATTTTCGCAGTGCTGGGCATGCGAGATGTAAAATAAAAAACGCCATAATGCTGGTTCATCTTCAAAATAGCTTCGAACACCACGAAAATGAACATTAACACCGTAAATTTTACGTTTCACTGTGAATATGCCGACTACTGCAAAGTGGTCGGCGATTTTCTTTGCTCGAAAAGGGTTCATGGCGCTCTCCTATGTACACCTTCTACTATACGTTTATCGGAATAATGTATTTTTTCTTTAATGTGAGAGAGGCAAGGTGCCGTAGGTTCATAACTGGTTAATGACAACTTTTAAAACGGTTTATGATGTACAATATACTGGTAAAACGGCTCTTTTATTGCGGAGTGAGGACAATGCATTGATTTTGCTAGTAGGCATAGGCATAGTTCGCGCCGCATTGCTTGGCACGGATTTTTTTTAACTAAAAATGTGCTTGAGTAATGGTTGTTCTTTGATTTTTATCTCATGCGAGGGTGGCGGAACTGGTAGACGCGCTGGATTTAGGTTCCAGTATCTTTGATGTGGGGGTTCGACTCCCCCCTCTCGTACCATATTTATAAAGCCACATTAGTGGCTTTTTTAGTTTTGAGACAACGCTTATTATTTCTGTGATGGAGACCATCAATGATTCAAACAAATGTAAAACAATTAAGTGATACCGAGCATCAAGTTCATGTAACTTTGCCACAATCTGAGTATGACCGCGTTTATGCGGAGCATGCGAGCAAGCTTGGTGGGCAAGCAAAATTACCAGGCTTTCGCCCAGGAAAAACACCTGCGAATGTGATTCAAAAGCAATTTGGTCCTAAATTGCACGAAGACACTGTTTCTGAATTGTTGCAAGCCCACTATGTTGGTGCGATTGAGTCTGCAGGCTTGGTGCCTGCACTTCAACCTGAATTGAACATGCCAGCAGTGCAGCCAGATGGCGAGTTTACGTTTACTTTAAATGTTGTGACTTGGCCTAAGGTTGAATTGGCAAAACTATCTAAATTGAAGTTCGGTGAAACCACTGTGAACGTTGAAGATGCAGATGTGGACGCGGTGGTTGAGCGTTTGCAAAAATCACAGGTGAAATATGATATTGAAGATGGTCGTGCAGCAGAAAGTGGTGATCAGGTAACGATGGATTTTGTTGGTTTTATTGATGATGAAGCCTTTGAAGGTGGTGATGGTGAAAATCATGACTTGGTCTTGGGCTCAGGTCAGTTTATCCCTGGTTTTGAAGATCAGTTGATTGGTAGCAAAGCCGGTGATCATGTTGTTGTGACTGTAAACTTCCCAGAAGCATACCAAGCAGCACATTTGGCAGGTAAAGAAGCACGTTTTGAAACAGATATAAAAGCAGTAGCCAAACCAGCAACGGCTGAAAATGATGATGCTTTGGCGAAGATGTTGGGTTTTGATGATGCAGCAGCATTGCGTGCAGATGCACAAGGGCGTTTGGATAATGAAGCCAAAGAAGCATCATTTCAAGTAACACGCGATGCAGCATTAGATGCATTGCTGGCAGCCAATGAGATGACCATTCCAGGACGCTTATTGGAAGAAGAAGTGAAGAATACAACGCAGCGTGTGATGCAGAATATGCAGCAGCAAGGTATGGAAGCAAACGCTGAGATGTTTGCTGATGAAGCGTTTAAAAAAGAAGTTCGTGAGCGCGCTGAGCGTAGTTTGAAATTGTCCGTATTGATTCAGGCTGTACGTGAGATGGCTGATATTGAGTTGGATGAAGCGGCTGTGGAAGCAGAGCTTGAATTGATGTCCAAGCAGTACCCCGCAGAACAGCATGATCAGTTTATTGCTTGGATTAAAGAGCAACAAGAGCAGATGGCTGGCATTCGCGACCGTCTTCTTGAGCAGCGTTGTGTGGCACACATTGTTGCCGAAGCAAAAACCAAAGCTGTGTCTAAGGCGCTATCTGAATGGCAGCAGGAGCGAGATGCTCAGGCGTAGTAAGCACTTGAATTCTGCTCTTGCAGTCCTTACAAGCAGATAGCTGGCAAATGATTTGCAAGGAGTTTCTATGAATTTGGTTCCAATGGTAGTGGAGCGCACCTCTCGTGGTGAGCGTTCGTATGATATTTTTTCACGCTTGTTGAAAGAACGTATTATCTTCTTGAGTGGTCAGGTTGATGATAATATGGCAAACCTGATTACGGCGCAGTTGTTGTTTTTAGAAGCTGAAGGTCCTGATAAAGATATTTATATGTATATCAATAGTCCAGGAGGCTTGGTAACTGCGGGCATGGCGATATATGATACCATGCAATATATTCGTTGTGATGTTTCGACACTTTGTGTTGGGCAAGCAGCCAGTATGGGGGCACATTTATTGGCTTCTGGTGCAGATGGTAAACGTTTTGCGTTGCCCAATGCACGTGTGATGATTCATCAGCCATTGGGTGGATTTCAGGGGCAAGCAACGGATATTGAAATCCATGCGCGTGAAATTCTTAAATTAAAAGATCATATGAATGCCATGCTGGCAGAGCATACAGGTCAGCCTTTGGAAAAAGTTGCTGAAGATGTTGAACGTGATTATTTTCTAAGTGCGCAAGAAGCCTGTGATTATGGTTTGGTGGATAAAGTTCTAGCGTCTCGATCTGAGATGGAAAGCAGCGATTCATAACAATTCAGTTCATGGTTGATAACATCAATAGCAGTGTTTTTTATTGATAAAATTGCGAAGGATGTGTTTTTTGTAGTAGTATGGATTTGGTTTCGACAAAAGTAATGCCGTTATAAGGCTGCATGGTAGAGCGTGATGGAGGTTTGACATGGGTAAACAAAGTGATGGTGATGCAACATTGTTCTGCTCCTTTTGTGGAAAAAGTCAGCATGATGTTAAAAAATTAATTGCTGGTCCAACCGTTTTTATTTGTGATGAATGTATCGATTTGTGCAATGAAATTATGGTGGAAGAACTGGCTGGATCGACAGCGCTAAAAGCTGATGCTTATGCATCATCGACTCCAAAACCCTCTGAAATTAAATCCTTCCTAGATGATTATGTCATTGGGCAAGATGATGCCAAACGCATG
>JAUZQR010000286.1 GCA_030950865.1 Mariprofundaceae bacterium
GAGCGCACGATGGAGGGCCCGAGGCGGTGGTAGTCGGCGAGGAAGCAACGCCGCTGCGCCGCCTCGATGGCCTCGGGGCTCATCTTCGGGTGACGCACCATCGCCTTGAAGCCGGCGCAGTTGCGATAGTACCGCTCGCTATTTTACCACGCGCAAATGACGAACTTTTTTCTCTGTAAGCTTCTCTTCGGCGCTTGAAACGGGTATGTGTGTATCAAATGATGGTTCGATGCTTGGCGCCTCTTGCAAACCACGTGCGGCATTAACCACCACTCGGATGGTTTCTGGCACACAATCTTCCCATACCAAACCCTGTTCGAGATCACCATCAGGTTGATAGGCTGCCCAAATATATGCCATGGGAATATGACATGCATGCGATTGTCCAGAAAATGAAAATTCAGAAGTGAGGGCATCATCACGAATATAAATGGGTTGCGGCATACGGCTGTTCAGCACCAAACGAAGGGCAGGGTCACCCTTTAAAAAATCAGGCACACCAACATCATCACGGGTTGCATCAACAACAATGTATATACGTCCATGCTGTTGAAAGAACTCACGTAACTGCTTGGCTTTTGCAGCATCTGAAAATTGAATGGTCATGTATGTTGTTTCCGTCGTTGCTTAACGGCTTGTGCGAAATCAGCCAATAAATCAGCCGTATCATCCCATGCAAGACATGCATCGGTAATGCTTACACCATGCTCAAGAGCTTGACCTTCCACAATGTTTTGACGACCTGCATTGAGGTGACCTTCAACCATTACGCCAATAATTTTATGATTACCAGCGCTAATCTGTTCACATACATCATGCCCCACAATAATTTGGCGCTCATGTTGTTTTAGGCTATTGGCATGACTACAGTCAATCATAATGCCAGAGTTTACTTTTGCGGACTCTAGCTCTTTTGTTGCCATAGCGATGTGTTTGGCATCGTAGTTGGGTTCATGCCCACCACGTAAAATAATATGGCAGTCTTCATTGCCACTGGTGGAGAAAATTGCCGAACGACCTTCTTTGGTCAGTGATAAGAAATGATGCGGGTTGGATGCTGCGTTGATGGCATCAATGGCGATACGAAAACCGCCTTCGGTGCTATTTTTGAAACCAACAGGGCAAGATAAACCCGATGATAATTCGCGATGTCCTTGGCTTTCTGTGGTGCGCGCGCCAATAGCTCCCCAGCTTACCAAGTCGGCAAAATATTGCGGTGTAATCAAATCAAGGAACTCTGTACCCGCAGGAATGCCCATTTCATTGATTTCGAGCAGTAGTTTGCGTGCCATGCGGATGCCTGTATTAATTTCAAATGAATCATCCAAATGTGGGTCGTTAATCAATCCTTTCCAGCCCACAGTGGTGCGTGGTTTTTCAAAATAAACGCGCATGACAATTTGTAGGGTGTCAGCATATTTATCTTTTAAGCCTTGAATACGTTTGGCATATTCAATAGCCAAGTTAGGGCAATGAATAGAGCATGGACCGACCACCACCAGTAAGCGGTCATCATCACCGCGAAGAATATTGTGAATGTTCTTTCGTGCAGTAGCAACGGTGGATGCAGCCGTATCACTCACAGGGTGTTCAGCATGAACCAATGCTGGTGATACAACTTCTTTGATGCCGACGATACGAAGGTCATCCGTCAAATATTGGGCTGACATTTATGCTACCTCTTTTGAGTAAAAACTGAATATTGTAATATCAACGCGGATTATGTCAGAAATGATTACAAATTTTTAGGAAAAAGTGCGGAGTGGCTCTATAAGCCGGGTTCTGTGTCATTATTTCAAGAAATAATGGTGGTAATCATTCCTCTGGACATACCATTACTGGCAGCCTCAAGCAGCCTACCCGAAGCCACGCGCGAACCACGCTTAACGACTCCCTATTTGGCCTTGCTGCGGATGGGGTTTACCTACGCCTGTATGCGTTACCGAATACAGCGGTGCGCTCTTACCGCACCTTTTCACCCTCACCATCGCAAGCGATGGCGGTCTAGTCTCTGTGGCACTTTCCTAGGGTTTCCCCCACTGGACGTTATCCAGCATCCTGTTCTATGCAGCCCGGACTTTCCTCGATATGCATCAAACATACCGCGATTACCCAAACCACTCCGCACGGCAAAGACTATGAATTGTAACGGGCATAGCTAGGTATTATGTGTCGATATAAAAGATATGTTTGAGGGTAAAGGCTGCTTTGTTACCATCGCGGCATGTTGAAAGCCATTTATTACCGTGTGAATCAGTGGAAAGTGACCCATGAGCACTTGTACCTGGGTATTTTGGCGTTGATTGTTGGTGTTTTGGCTGGTTATGGAGCTTTAGTACTGCGTCTTGGTATTGAAGGGGTTGCAACATTGTGGACGGGTGAAGCAGCTTGGTCCTCCGCTTTGCATACGATTCCATGGTATATATTCCTTGCAGCACCTGTTTGCGGTGGGCTGATTGTGGGATTGATTAATTATTATTGGGTGCCAAAAGGCGAAGCACGCGTGATTCCTGGGGTTTTGGAAGCGTTATCTGAGCGTGGCGGGCGCATCAGTGGGCGTAAAACCTTTGCAGAACTCGCCAGCAATATTGTTTCTGTGGGTAGTGGTGCTTCGATGGGGAGAGAGGCTCCCACAGTAGCTTTAGGTGCAGCATTGGCATCACAACTGGGTATTTTTTTCGGGCTTAATGAAAAGCAGATGCGCACCATTGTGGGTTGTGGGGTCGCGGCAGGTATTGCGGCAGCGTTTAATGCTCCCATTGCGGGGGTGCTGTTTGCGTTGGAAGTTATTTTAACCGATTATGCCATAGCAACGTTTACACCGATTGTACTTTCAGCAGTGATTGCAACCGTGATTACCCGTGCGCATTTGGGTGATAACACCATGTTTTCAATCCCTGAGTTCACATTAATTTCCAGTTGGGAAATTCCAGCTTATATGGCGCTTGGTGTGTTTTGTGGATTGATTGCCGCAGTGGTATTGAAAATGTTGCCAAAATCACGTTATTTATTTGAGAAACACATCACTAACCCTGTATTTCGCCCAGCCGTGGCAGGGTTTATCTTGGGTTGTTGTGCATTGGTTGTGCCTGAGGTGATGTCCATTGGTTATGGCACTGTGGAAAGTATTCTTTTGGAATCTTTTTCACCTGTGATTCAAGGTGTTGTGCTTCCTGCCTTATTATTTTTAGGCGTGCTACTGGTGTTTAAGGCGGCTGTTAGTGTGGTTTGTTCGGGCGCTGGTTTTGGCGGAGGTATGATTGGCCCGTCATTATTTATTGGTGTGGTAGCAGGAGCCTTTTTTGGTTTGATTGTACATAGTATTTTTCCAGGCATGTCAGAGAGTTATGGTGCATATGCCTTGGTAGCATGTGCAGCCATGATGGCAGCTATGCTGCAAGCTCCAATGAGCTCTATCCTTATGGTGTTTGAGTTATCAGGTAATTATCAAGTGATGATTCCATTGATGGCTGCCTGCGTGATTGCAGCCTTGGTGAAGCGCGCCTTTGGCGAAGGCTCTGCCGTAACTGAAGCCCTGGAAGAGCGTGGTATTGAGACAGGTTGGGGGCTAGAGCGTTCATGGATGCGCTCTGTTCCTGTTAGCCGCATTCCTTGGAAGGCTGTGCCTAAAATATCAGAACATGCGCGCTTGGCAGAATTAAAGGCTGTCTATGTAAAATCAGGCAAAGGCTGTGTGCAAGTCGTTGATGATGATGATTTGATGGTGGGCATTATCACCTTTGCCGATTTGCAAGAATGGCTATTGGATTCGACTTTGGATCAGGTGGTGGTTGCATCTGAAATTGCCAATAGAAAGGTGCTTACGATTTCTGAAAATGATAATTTATTGAATGCGGTGACGCTGTTAGATCGGGTTGAATTTGAACAAATGCCCGTGGTTGCAGCCGATAATCCACGTAAGGTTTTAGGTATTTTATCGCGCAATGCAGTGTTTTCAAAATATCATAAGTTAATTGTAAAACATGGTGAAAAAGTGGATGATAATACCCATGTTTGATTTAAATCCTGCGCAACAACAAGCCGTTGAGGCTGGTGATGGTCCGCAACTTATTTTGGCAGGGGCAGGTTCTGGAAAAACGCGCACCATTGTACATCGTATCGGACATTTGATTGCGGCACATTACACTGCACCACACCGTATTTTAGCTGTGACCTTTACCAATAAAGCGGCAGCGGAGTTAAAGGGGCGTTTATCTGATTTGATTGGTGATGGTGGCGGCGGTGTTGTTTCAGGAACATTTCATGCCCTATCGCTGCGTTTTTTACGCCGTTATGCGGATGTGTTGGGTTATCCAAAATCATTTCAGGTCATTGATTCCGATGACCAGCGGGCTTTGGTGAAACGTATTTTAAAAGCCCGTAATATCGCCAGTGAAAAGTTACATCCATCTTATTTGATTGGCTGGATTGAACATTGTAAACATGCGGGTTTATTACCCGAGCAAGTGGATTCACAAATGTGGAGTGGCATTGATTTACGCGAGTTATATGTCGAATATCAGAGCCAACTTAAGCAGTTAGAGCGCATGGATTTTTCCGATTTGCTTGTGAATACAGTACGTTTATTGCGTGAAAAATCTGATATTGCGGTGGCATTGCGTAGCCGCTTTGATCATGTATTGGTGGATGAATATCAAGATACCAACCCTGTTCAACATGAGTGGCTAACTTTGCTTTGTGCGGAACATCATAACCTTACCGTGGTGGGCGATGATGATCAGTCGATTTATGGCTGGCGCGGCGCGGATGTGCGTCATATTCTTGATTTTGAGAATATTTGGCAGGGTGTGTCGGTAGGCATACATAGGTTGGAAGAGAATTATCGCTCGACCCCATCCATTCTCAAGCTTGCGAACGCCATTATTTCTGACAACAGTGAACGCCATGAAAAAGTGTTAAAACCCACTCGTGAAGATGGTCGTAAACCTGCATGGAAAGTGTGCAATGATGAGTATGATGAGTCACGGCAGGTTGCACGTTTTCTTCAATCTCGCCGTGATTGTGGCATTGCATGGGATAATATGGCGGTATTGTATCGCTCCAATCGCCAGTCCTTGGCTTTGGAGCAAATTCTTCGGCAAGAGGATATGCCGTATCAGATTATTGGTGGGGTAGGCTTTTTTGAACGCTTGGAAATCAAAGATGCATTGAGTTTTTGGGCGATTATCAACGGCTGTGCTGATGCCATGCATGTGTTGCGCATTGTAAACAAACCAAAACGCGGCATTGGTCTTAAAGGTCAGGAGCAAATAGCTGCGCAATTGGCAGCTTCGGGCATGCGTGCTTATGAGTGGTTGGATGTTGTAGCAGCAGGCCATGCGGAAGGTGTCGCAAAGAAGTTGCAGCCTTTGGCACAATTAATTGTGCGTTTACGTGAAGATTTGGAAAGCATGCCAGATCGAGGTTTAATGGCAGTTTTGGAACAAACGACATACATTGATAGCCTGCAATCCTTTGGTGAATTGGAGGCTGAATCGCGCCTTGAAAATATTCGCACGCTGCAAAATTATATTGAAATTACCATGCAGGAAGATGTCACGCCGATTGAATTTATGGATAGGGCGGCATTGTTACAATCAGGGGAAGAAAACGATGATGATGCGGACACACCAAAAATAAACTTGATGAGTCTACATCGTGCCAAAGGCTTGGAATTTGATACAGTGGTCTTAGCTGGTGTGGAAGAGGGTTTATTGCCACACCAACGCGCACTTGATGAGGGTGATACCGATGAAGAGCGGCGTTTGTTGTATGTTGGTGTAACACGTGCTGAAAATGCTTTGCTTATTACCTCCGCGCGCCAACGTAGGGTATTTGGTGATATGCATTTTCCGATGCCGAGTCAATTCATTAAAGATTTACCTGAGGATGTATTGCATAGGGACACACCAGTGATTTCAAAGCCAAGTATAGGTATGGTGCATGATTCAGGTTTGGATATTGGCAGCTCTGTTTCTCACCCCAGCTTTGGTGAAGGTGTTGTGTTAGAGCTTGAAGGCAATGGCGATGCCACCCGTATTTCTGTGGAGTTTGAACGGGTAGGTTTAAAGCGTTTGATGCTGAAATATGCTGCACTACAAATGATTTAGCGTTTGTTCTGATCGTATACTGAGATAGAAACGTTTAGACGATGTGGATGCAGTATATGTGTATTGCTGTTAATGTTCCCACTTTTAATATGCAGGAGAGTTTATATGCCCGTTGTCATTTATCATAATCCACGTTGTTCCAAATCAAGAGCCACATTGGCATTGATTCAAGAACAAGGTATTGCGCCTGAAATTATTGAATATTTGGATGCCGCACCTTCGGAAAGTGAGCTGGATGCGATTTTAACCAAATTGAATATGCAGCCTGCAGATTTGATGCGTACAGGCGAAGATGAATATAAGGCGCATATCAAGGGCAAAGATTTAAGTCGAGCAGAAGCGATTGCACTGATGGTGAAATACCCACGTATGATTGAGCGCCCTGTGGTGGTCAATGGCGAAAAGGCAGCCGTAGGTCGTCCGCCAGAATCAGTTTTGACAATTTTGTAAGT
>JAUZQR010000287.1 GCA_030950865.1 Mariprofundaceae bacterium
ACAGCACCCCGTCGAAGGGAGGCGAAACATAACGACCAATACCTCCGCGTCAACTCCTTTGTTATGAACTTATTTTAATGTCATTCAAAAACCGCTACAACTTACCAATTCAATAGCGACTTAAACTTTTCTTATAACACTTATTATAGGCTTTATAAGTAAGTGAGTAGTCAATATTGACGAATTCCATATAGCCCTCATCATCGCTTGCTCATGAATCATGCACCCTACATCTATCAACCTCCAAAACACACAGGCTTGAACATTCTTTTTCAGGATGAATACCTATTGATTGTTGATAAGCCTGCTGGTCTTCTTTCTGTACCAGGTAACAGTGCAGAAAAGCAGGACTGCATGGTCTCACGCTGCCAAGCAAAGTTTAAAAATATATTAATTGTACATCGTTTGGATATGCTCACTTCGGGTATTATCGTATTTGCTCGAAATAAAGATGCCTTGCGCGCTATGAATAAACTCTTTGCCAGTCGTGAAATACATAAAACCTATATTGCCATCGTTGATGGCATCGTGAGTCATGATGCCGGTGAAATTAATCAGCCCTTGATGGTCGATTGGCTCAATCGCCCGAAACAAAAAATTGATTCAGAAGGCAAAGCTTCTTGCACTCAATACCAGGTGCTTAGCCGTGATAAAATAAATCAAACCACACGCGTACAACTCACACCCATTACAGGTCGCTCACATCAATTACGTGTTCACATGATGTGGCTCGGACATGCTATTCTAGGTGATGAATTCTATGCAACAGATGAAGTTCTTTGTAAATCAACGCGACTATTATTGCATGCCAGCAAGCTTGCATTTATTCACCCTCTGACCCATCAAGCCATAAACATTCACTCGCCGCCTGTGTTTTAACCGCTAAGCCTCCTTATCACGCAATATTTAAAACCCAAACACTTAGCCCCAAAAGGCTATTGTTTGCATATGACCATATTGATGACTATACTGTCATGGTAACAATTCGTAAGGAGCATACCAATGACAACCATGAAAGCATCTTTATTCAAGGCAACATGCCTGGCAGTGATGGATAAAACCAATGAGACAGGTGAAGAAGTCATCATTACTAAAAATGGGAAGCCTGTTTCTCGCCTACTGCCTTATCGCCATAAACCAAAATCGTTATTTGGTCTACATGCCTCTAGCTTACATGCGCATGATGATTTAATTGGCTCTGTCAATGAAGACTGGGATGCTGAAAAAGCATGATTATTCTCGATACGCACACACTTGTCTGGCTCGATACAGGCAA
>JAUZQR010000288.1 GCA_030950865.1 Mariprofundaceae bacterium
CATTATGTGTTGTCATTGCGTTATAAAGCCAACTTAAAAAGTGGCAAGAAACTGTTTGCCAAGAATTGCAAAACTTGTCATGCCACACCAAGTGCCATTAAATTGGTTGGTAATGCCGCACAAAAACGTAAAATTTCAGATTTAAGTGATCAACTGCTTGATTTGCGTATTCGCCATGGTCGCCATGTCAAACGTGCAGGGAAAGCCATGACAAAACTTTCACCTGATGAAGTGAAAGATTTATTGGCTTATATTCGTAAGTAAATCGAGTAAATAACCAAGCAAAAAGGCTTCTGATTTCAAATAATCAGAAGCCTTTTTTATTTCTGACACTAACCAAAGAATCTAAATTATAAAACGTATTTAGAGATTTCCTTGGCAAGCCCTTCGCCAACCTTCAACATCAAAGTTTCACTTTCTGCTTCCACCATGATGCGCAATTTTGGCTCAGTTCCCGACATACGCACACTGACCCGACCTGATGCGCCCAACTCTAATTCAGCATGGTGCAGTAAACTCTGAATGACTTTATCTGCCATCACATCCTTGCGTTCTGGAAGAATAATATTCCACAATTTTTGTGGGAACAACACCATAGAGCTTGCCATATCTTGAATCGATTTATTTTGTTCTTTCATCGCACAAAGCAATTGCAATGCACTCATCAAACCATCACCTGTGGTGTTACTATCAAGCATAATCACATGCCCTGACTGCTCGCCACCAAGGTTACAACCTTTCTCACGCATCACCTCAAGCACATAACGATCACCCACCGCCGCACGGTGCATATCAAGCCCGATGTCATTAAGGTAACGCTCCAGACCCATATTACTCATCAATGTTGTAACAACACCGCCACCACGAAGCTTCCCGTGCCTATTCGCATGCTCTGCCAAAATTGCAATAACACGGTCACCATCCACAAGTTCACCCTTGGCATCACAAGCTATAAGACGATCTGCATCACCATCCAAAGCCAAGCCCAAATCAGCCCCAACCTCAACCACCTTAGCACACATGCTAGCAGGATAGGTTGAACCACAATTACGGTTAATATTATAGCCATCTGGTTCGGCAAACATGCTCACCACATCACAACCCAACTCTTGCAGCATACGTGGTGCTACGTCATAAGCAGCACCATTGGCACTATCAACCACCACTTTCATACTTTCCAAACGTAGACCTCGTGGCAATGACGCTTTTAAAAATTCAATATAGCGCCCGCGTGCATCATCCACGCGTACCGCTTTACCAATCTCAAGTGCTGACGGTAATGCTGGCAAATCATCTAAGCATTGTTCAATTTCCCATTCTACTGCATCAGGCAATTTAAAACCGTCTGCTGCAAAAAATTTAATACCATTATCACCTGCCGGATTATGCGAAGCAGATAACATCACACCCGCATCGGCACGCAAACTACGCGTTAAATATGCTACTGCTGGCGTAGGCACTGGTCCTACTAGCTGAACATTCATGCCTTGCGCCGTTAAACCAGCGCACAATGCCGACTCAATCATATAACCTGATAAACGTGTATCTTTACCAATAAGAATATGCGGTTTATGTGGTAAATGTTTGGTTAACACATGACCTGCAGCACGCCCCAAACGTAGCGCAAACTCCGCTGTCATTGGGTCTTGATTAACCGTTCCTCGAACCCCATCCGTACCAAAATATTTACGCATTATTGAGTAACTCCTTGCAACTTTAAATCACCAGTAGAATTTGCTTCAACAGCATCCTGAAATAAAGCCCCGCGAACCACAAAACCACCCTTATTTTTCTCTAAATGCACAGCTTTTCCTGCTGGTGTCGCAATATTCGCTTTTAACTCAAATGAACCTGCTTTTAATTCCAATCTTAACGGGACTGTTTCAACAGTATTGAGTGATTCCAACCAAACTTCAGGACCTTGCAAACGTGCCAAAACAGGTTCAACCGATACAGCTTTAACATGCCAGCCTTGCGGCAAATCAAACTGTGGATGCACTGCAACTGTACGTGCCACAATACGGTCTATTTGCAATTGTATGCGATCTGGCTGAATACTCTCAACCACAAGCCCAGCAGGTAGACGAATATCTTCAGGGTTAAGTGGTCGCTTAATCACACCAGGGTTCGATAAATCACGTGCATTTAACGGTACAAAAATATCCCCTGCCTGCAATACTTTCAAACGCGCTTGCAAACCTTTTACGGTTAATCGCACTTGATTCGGAAGGTTATTCACAATCACCATATTCTCTGGCAACCCCTGCACTTGCAGCGCAACATCCATACTTAATGAGCCTTCACCTTCACCATGCACTTGCACCCATAAAATAACAGCTATCAATATAGCCCAAGCATACAAAGCCAATGGTTTTAATAGTGATAACACCTTATGCATGCTTGGAGCCCCATTGAAAACTTTGCACCTGCAAACGTTGTTTCAATTCCTTTCTTAGCTGCTCAGAATTCATTGGAGGACTTAGGTTTCCTTCTTCTGCCAAATGAACTTCGCCACGTTCCTCAGATACAATGACCACCAAGGCATCACTTTCTTCACTGATTCCTACCCCTGCCCGATGACGTGTGCCAAAACCTCCTGCCAAACTCTTTGCTTCAACTAAGGGCAATAAAACTCTTGCTGCAACAATGCATGCCCCATTGGCACCATGACGCACAATCACCGCACCATCATGCATGGGGGCTTTGGGGCAAAATAAGGTTTGAATAACATCAGAACGAAGTGCTACATTCATTTCAACACCCGATTCCATCAAATGCTTTAGACCCGTATCACGTTCAATCACAATCAAACCACCCCAACCTCGGTGTCCCAATGCATTGGCAGATTCCACCAAATGCTCAACCATATCTTCCATAGGCTTGGCAGCTGGTGCCAAAGGATTTACAGCCACTCGCATCAAACCACGTCGTATTTCGTGTTGAAAGAGAACCACTAAGATAATAATAAATGCCGAGAAAAATTGGGAAAATATCCATTCAACCGTTAATAAGCCAAACATGCGTGCTAACTCATAAATCAAAAATAATACAGCCAAGCCAATTAACATTTGTTCAGCGCGTGTACCACGCATCAAACGCAATGCAAAATAAACAACCACTGCCACCACAAGGATGTCAATAATATCCAACACACCTATCTGCCAAATGGCCCAGTTCATATCAATGCCAAATATATTCATACACCATTCCCATTTTATCTTTGGAAGCTCTGAACAAGTCTGTGTGAAGTAGGTTGTGATTCAGAATCTTCAAAATCAAGGCGTGAATCGCACGTAATAGCATAGCTATTGCGAAGATTTACAACGCAGAGTTTGGATATTCTGGATACAAAATACAAATTCATGACTTCTTCAGAACTTCCTTTTTAGCATCAAGTAAGGCAGAAGCTACCTGACAGGCTCGATGTTGGGCTACCACATCATGCACACGCACACCATCCACACCTTGAAAAACACCAATGCTGCCTGCCACCGCTGTCTCCAATTCACGTTCATTCACACGTGCTTCAGTAAGCGAACCTATGAATGATTTTCGCGACACTCCCAGTAGTATAGGTAGACCAAAACGCTCTTTTAGTACACTTATATTGGCAATTAACACCAAATTATCTTCAAGAGATTTTCCAAAACCAATGCCTGGGTCAAGTATAACAGCCGATTCTGACATGCCTGCACACAAACAACGTTCAAGGCAGTTATCAAAAAAATCCTCAACGTCAGACAAAACATCATGATACTTTGGTCTCTGTTGCATAGTCTCTGGGGTGCCCTGCATATGCATCAAACATACATCCACACCCGTATGAACAGCTACATCCAAACTCTTATCATCAAACAACAACGCACTCACATCATTAATCAAACAAGCCCCTGCCTGAACAGCCTGTTTCATCACCATCGCATGCCGTGTATCAATCGAAACCTTGCAGCCTTGTGCGACCAAAGCCTCGACCACTGGAAGCACACGTCGTAATTCTTCATCTTCCCCAACAGCCTTCGCTCCTGGGCGTGTGGACTCGCCTCCCACATCAATAATTTTTACGCCAGCATGCCACATCGCCAAACCATGTTGAACAGCCGTATCAACGTCTACAAAATTCCCCCCATCTGAAAACGAATCGGGGGTGCAATTTAGCACCCCCATTATCCATGCTGGTTGCCCAGTCTGACGTAGCCATTCAGATGGCTTCTGACCTTGAAGGTCGTGCATTAGTGCGACTGACCAGCCTCATCACCAGCGTGTTTGCTTTCACCGTTTGTTTCATCATCCAATACCACAGTCTCATCTTCAACTATATCATCAGTGGTATCAGCACTTTCCGCTTTTACCTCATCAGCTATAGATTCATCACTTTCGGTGCGTATAGGCTTGCCTGCCAAAATCTGATTGATTTCATCACCTGACAGTGTTTCATATTCCAATGCTGCTTCTGCCAACTTATGCAATTCATCAATATTATCAGTAAGGATTTTCTTTGCTCGATCATAAGCATCATCAACAAAACGTCTTACTTCACTATCAATAAGGCGGGAGGTTTCATCCGACATACTTTGATGCTGAGTCATTGAACGACCAAGAAACACTTCCTGTTCATCCTCACCATATAACAAAGGTCCTAACTTATCCGACAAGCCCCACTTGGTAACCATGTTTTTTGCCAAACTGGTTGCCATCTGAATATCGCTGGAAGCACCCGATGTCACCTGATCATAGCCAAAAATTAATTCTTCAGCCACACGCCCACCCATGGCAATCGCTAGGTTATCATGCATTTTTTCGCGCGATTGTGAATATTCATCTTTTTCAGGCAAGCGCATGACCATACCCAATGCACGACCACGCGGGATAATCGTCATCTTATGAATTGGATCCGATGCAGGACAATGCATTGCCACCAAAGCATGTCCACCTTCATGGTATGCAGTTAGTTTTTTCTCATCTTCTGTCATCGCCATGGAGCGACGCTCTGTGCCCATCATTACCTTATCTTTGGCTTCATCAAAATCAGCCGCAGACACTTTATCTTTGTTAAACCTAGCTGCATTAAGCGCCGCTTCATTCACTAAATTTGCAAGCTCTGCTCCTGAAAATCCCGGTGTGCCACGTGCAATCACTTTCGTATCCACATCCGATGCCAATGGCACATTTTTCATATGTACTTTAAGAATTTGCACACGACCATTTAAATCCGCATTACCCACCACGACTTGGCGGTCAAAACGACCTGGTCGCAATAAAGCAGGGTCCAACACATCAGGACGGTTGGTTGCAGCGACAATAATCACACTTTCATTGGCTTCAAAACCATCCATCTCAACTAGCATTTGGTTCAATGTTTGCTCACGCTCATCATTACCGCCACCCACACCAGCACCACGATGACGACCCATGGCATCAATTTCATCCACAAAGACAATACAAGGTGCATGTTTTTTGGCTTGTTCAAACATATCACGCACACGTGATGCACCCACACCAACAAACATCTCCACAAAATCTGAGCCTGAAATTGAAAAGAACGGCACTTCTGCCTCCCCAGCAATCGCACGGCCTAAGAGGGTCTTACCTGTACCTGGAGGTCCCACCAACAATACACCCTTAGGAATCTTGCCACCCAAACGTGTAAATTTTGAAGGGTCACGCAAAAACTCAATCACTTCGGTTACTTCTTGCTTGGCTTCATCACAACCAGCCACATCATCAAAGGTTACACGGTTGGTGTTTTCAGTAAGTAATTTTGCTTT
>JAUZQR010000289.1 GCA_030950865.1 Mariprofundaceae bacterium
ATACATCTGAAGGTAATAGCGCGTTTAAAGATTTTTCTGAATAAGCTTGTTTCTCATCTTTACGCGCCTCATGTCTTGCCTGAATAAGAATATCTTCGCCAGCAGCCCGAATATGCTGATCCACTTCTGCAATATTATAACTTATTTTACCGCGCATTTCATCCATACGCATCGAGCCCAATTCCATCACATGCAATGAGCCACCAATCATAGCTGCAGCAATACAGGTTAAAAAAACTGCCATCGCAAGCCGTTTACGACGTTTTTTCTCTTTCTTTGAAACTACTTTACGTGCCATAAAAGTATTTATTTACCTTCATCATCTGGTAATGGTTCAGCATCTGCTGACATATAATCGGCTGTCCCTGGTAAATCTAATGTGCCATACCAACGTTTTAATAAGATCTCACCAAAGACCCCACCCATTGCGCAGAATTCCATATTTAAAATAACAAAAAATCCCCACCACATTAAAGGAATCAGCTTTGCCCCTTCAGGCACGCCTGTTTTCATAGTCATGTAATAATCCACAGCTAATACGACTAACGGTGGAAAGTGAGCCAGCCATTTACCGCCCCAACCATAGATTAAACCTACAATAACACCTGTAAGCAAAGGTAATAAAAACATGGATAGAACAAACGCAAAGTCATAACTCGCAATACCCCAATAAAGCTCTATTTGCACCCCCAAAAATAGATGTCCCATATTAAAAAAGAACGCACTAGCAAAAAAAGCTACAAAAAAACGTTGCCATTTGGGTGCCCAAGGTTTGGGGAAAACCTTACGTGCCTGTGAAGAACTCATGTATAACCTCTAACTATCTTTCTTTTTTTGGATAAGGGTTACCTGTTAATTTTTTATATTCAGCTGCCCTTACATCTTGTAAATACCAGTTTTTAACTTTCATGCCTGCAAAATATTGTGCCAATAAACGTCGCTCACTTTCAGGCAAAGATGCGTAAGAAGGCATTGAATACTTAAGCTTTAAACGGCTTGGAATAATATCTCTCGGATTCTTGGCTGAAAAGTATTTATACAGCCACACTTCACTACGCAAAGAGCCAATACCATCCAAACTTGGGGCAGGTACAGTCTCCATAATGTTTTTAATACCCCAAATGGTATGGCAATCCCGACAGCCAATATCACGATACAAATCAGCCCCTGCTAGCTGCACACTTTCACTTGCTGTCGAATAAAAAGGAATACCCTTATCATCCATAGGATTTTTGGCATCATAAATACCCTTCCCAATAGCAGCTACAACAACAAGACCCAAAAGCCCAGCGATTAACCAATCGCCCTTTCTCATGTTAACTTCTATCCTGCTCTTCCAGAACTTCTTTACGGCGAGCTTCTTGTTTCTTCGTAGCTTCTTGCATTTTTTTAAACTCTTCAGCGTCCATTTTATCTTTATCGTTATCATCAAAAACAAGGTACTTAATATCTTCATCAAACTGTTCATTTTTAGCAGCCCAACGCAAGCCAAAAACCACAGCTATTAAAATAGATGCGCCACTAATTAACCAAATATAAATCGTCCAACCATCACCCCAACTATTCATTGTTGCCGTTAGTTCAGCCATTATAAACTCCTTTCTTCATCTTAAATCAAATAACCATCGAGCAATTGCACAGCAGCAAAAATTGCTGCCACAATCACACCGAACACAATCATTGCCATCAAAACCTTTTCACCTGTTTTAACACTACTCATGTCTGTATGTTTATAAAACAGCGCAATCACACCCACAAAAACCACCATAGAAATGATCATGAAAGCAAAAATACCAACGCTATAGCTTTGGCTACGCATACTTTCAATGCCAAAAGAAGGAGCCTCTGCAGCCATGCCCTGACTACTCAGTGATAAGTATAAAGAAAATATCAATAGCGTGGAAATATATTGCATCATAACACGGCATTGTATGGATAAAATAGCAAATGAAAAGACAAACTAAAATTTACTAAGAACTTTCTTATAGACAAAAAAAAATGCCGCCCCAAAGGACGACATTTTTATCAATCAATCTAACTTATTTTTGATGTTCATCACGAGGGTCTGGTGTACCTTTTTTATGGTTATCTACAAAGAAACTATAAATAACAGGTATAAGCAGAGCAATCGCAATAACCAGCAACCCACCAAATTGGGCATTGTCCATATCAATCATATTAATCTCCTATTTAGTGTGCAATCGTATGATCAGGCTTCCAAGTAATTGGAGGCAAACGTTTTACTGTGATAATTACAGCAAGACAAAAACAAAGAAAATAAATCACAGCCGTAGTATACCCTTTATCCCACCAAGGCTGCTTATGTATACGCGTACCATCTTCTCTAAGGTTTCCTTCAAAGTTCGCCATTACC
>JAUZQR010000029.1 GCA_030950865.1 Mariprofundaceae bacterium
CAATATTGATTTTATTACCTCACTAAACCCTGTATTTCAAGCTCCATACTACTTAGCAGCAACAATTCCGTGGAGTACAAAATCCACAAAATATAGCCACCCCTTATTAACCAGAGCTGCCAGAGCCATGCCTGATACTTGGTATTGGCCTTATTACCTTGGTTTTAATGCCTATTGGTTCAACCATAATCGCATAAAGGCTGGGCATTATTTAAGCCGAGCCGCCAGTATGGACAGTGCTCCACCCATTGTGATGCGCCTCGCGCTACGCATGCAAACAGATACAGGTCAGTTCGCTACAGCTTTAATGTTTATAGATAGACAGATTAAGAATGCTCCCAATCAAACTATTCAGAAACAGTTTATCCAATATAAAACTGCCATACTGACAGAAGAGTTCTTGTATAATATTGAGTTACTTCTAAACACACTGTCTCCAGACCAACGTAATAAGAAAGGTATTCAAAAGCTCATACATAATGGCTATAATATACCAAGCATATTACCCGATGGTGGGCACATTCTTTTCAAAGAAGATGGATCGCTTATAAGCAGCAAGAGTAATAAGCGTTTTAAACTGTTTATTCCTTCCAAACGCCAAGGAGTTATTCAACATGAATCCACTCATTGATGTTCAAAATATAAATTTTAGCATTCCTACAGGGCACGTGTTCCAAAAAAGAAAACAAGTGTTACACGATATATCTTTTCAGGTAGAGCAAGGCACAAGCACTGCGTATTTAGGCACCAATGGTGCAGGGAAAACCAGCACCTTTCGCATCTTATGCGGCCTCATGAAGGCTGATTCAGGAAGAATTATTTTTGATGGTCATGCGATGTCGGGAGGCTTGCCAGCCAAACGTTTTGGCTTTATGCCTGAACAACCTTATTTCTATAAAAATCTTACGCCCCAATAGCTTTTAACAGGGCGTGGAAGGTTATCTGGTATGGATAGCAATACGCTAAAAAAATATGTTCATGTATGGGCTGAAAAACTTCATTTCACCAAAGTCTTAAACCAGCGCCTTTCCACTTGCTCCAAAGGGCAGGTACAGCGTGTCGGTTTAGCACAAGCTTTAATCCACCAACCTGATTTTATTTTGTTAGATGAGCCATTGTCAGGCTTAGACCCCATTGGCAGAGCATGTGTTCGTGATGTGATTCATGATGAAATAAAACGTGGTGCGACCGTGCTCTTTTCATCGCATATTTTAGATGATGCAGAGGCTATATGTGATCAGGTCATTATTCTTAAAGAAGGAAAAACTGTATTTTCTGGTGAAATTAAATCGTTATTATCTTCTGATGATATATGGGTGATTAAAGCTTCATGGGATAATCAGCCTGATGACGTGCAGGAGCATGGTGAGGTGAAAAAATTTATCGATGGTAACTATCATATTCAAGGCTCATCCATAGCTTCTCGCAATATCATTATTCAAAGCATCTTAAACACCCTAGGAGCAGACTTAATATCCGTGGAAGCAGAAAAGAAAACCCTAGAGCATGCCTTTGTAGATTTATTACATGCTGAAGAAGAAGGAGGCGCACATGCAAGCCATCGTTGAAATTGCAAAGCTCACTTTTTCCGATGCTATTCGAAATAAGATATTTTACGGCGTATTTATATTTCTCATTATTTTATTTCTTACCGCAATAGCCCTTGCTTCTGTCACGATGGGACGTACAGAACTAATGATTATGGATTTAGGCTTAGGCAGCATATCTATACTGGGCAACCTGATGGCAATCATTATTACCATCCAATCATTGCAGCAAGAACGGGAAAGCCGAACACTTTATGTTCTTGTCACACGTTTGGAGCAACGCTGGAAATATATTATTGGTAAATTTTCAGGGCTTGCAGCCGTATTGGGCATACAAATTATTTTGATGTGTCTTCTGCTTGCTTTATGCATTGTAATGTTTGGTGGTATTTATTGGCAGTCTTATATGCAAGCATGTTTCACAACCATTTTAGAGATATGGATTATCGTTGGCATTGCACTCTTATTTGCTCAGTCATCCAGCTTATTTTTAGCCATATTACTGACTCTAGCCGTTGATATAGCTGGACGATTTACATTTACTATTCGCCAATTGGGTGAGCAATCAGATAACCCTGCTTTACAATTCCTAACCCAAGCCATGTATTACATCTTACCCAACTTAGAAGCTGTAAACCTTCGCAATCAAGCTGGTTATATTGCGCAATATGAATGGTCGCAACTGTTGCAAATATGTACTTATAGTATGAGCGAAATCGCACTTCTGCTTTGTATTTGTAGTTTTATTTTTTCTCGAAAAAACTTATCGTAGACAAAAAAAGGGCATCCAAAGGATGCCCTTTAACACGCTATTTAGAGAATATTTCGTCAGCCAATGCTTGATAAGTAAACTTACCTGCTTCAACTTTCTTTTTAATTAACTTCTTATATTGTGAGGTCATCATACTGGCTTTCTTTTTATATTTATCTTCAGAAGCAGCAACTTTACGATCACCGACCACAAAACCAGATTCAAAGACTTTTGCCAGTGCTGTACTTGAACCATATGCAGCTTGAATTTTCTTAAAGCTTGGACCAACTGCATCCTTAGAAACTTTATGACAAGCTTTACATTTACCCGTAAAATTAGTTGTTACTTTCACCAATGCCTTAGCAGAACATGGGTTTACCATTTTCTTTGCCGCACATGGATTAGTTTTTGCTGCTGCTTTAGAGGAACATGGATTCACTACTTTTTTTACTGAACAAGGGTTGGCTTTTACTGCCGCCTTAACAGAACATGGGTTTACCATTTTCTTTACCGCACAAGGGTTAGCTTTCACTACTGGCTTAACAGAACATGGGTTCACAACAGCTTTGCCTTCTGACAATGCTTTCACTACAGCTTGAGATGTTTTTTCCACATTCTTTTGAACCACTGCTGGTGTACTATCATCTTTTTTCACCGCTTGTGTATTCACAGGCTCATGCTTCTCAACCATAGCCACAGGTGCTTCTGTTTTTTCTTCATTTTGGCACGCAGCCAAAGCAAATAACATCATTATTACTACTATATATTTCATATACACTCCTTTTATGCCAATAAAAAGGCGCTCCATGCCAAGCATGAAACGCCTTTTGCTATCAGTCTTTAACAGACTTCAATATTATGCCGCAGCTTCATCAGATGGAGCTTCAGTTTCAACAGCCGCAGCAACATCTTCAATCACCGCTTCTTCCACAACTTCTTTTACAACAGGCTCTTCAACGATTTCTTCCTCTTCTTCACCCGTTGGAGCATTGCGCATCGCAAGACCTGTACCTGCTGGTAACAAACGTCCAAGAATCACGTTTTCTTTCAGACCCGTTAACCAATCCACCTTACCAGCCAAAGCAGCTTCAGTAATTACACGCGTGGTTTCTTGGAATGATGCCGCAGAAATAAATGATTCTGTGTTCAACGATGCTTTGGTAATACCCAATAACACAGGCTCAAATACTGCAGGCGGTTTGCCTTCAGCAGCCAATTTGCGATTTTGTGCCAAAGCATGTTTACGCTCAACCTGTTCACCAGCGACATATGTCGATGCACCAGGCTAAATAATCAATACTTTACGCATCATCTGACGTGTAATCACTTCAATATGCTTATCGTTAATCTTCACACCTTGTAAACGGTAAACTTCTTGAACTTCATCGGTCAAGTAGTTCGCCAAAGCTTCAACACCCAATACACGCAAAATATCTTGCGGTGCTGGAGAGCCTTCCATTAACTTCTCACCACGACGAATGCGATCGCCTTCTTGCACGATAATATGAGAGCCTTTCGGAATCTGATATTCAATTGGATCCGTTGCATCATCAGGTTCGATGTAAATACGACGTTTACCACGAATATCCTTACCAAACGCAACCTTACCATCTTTGGCAGCAATAAATGCCAAGCTCTTAGGCTTACGTGCTTCAAACAATTCCACCACGCGTGGCAAGCCACCCGTAATATCCTTGGTCTTCGATGTTTCACGCGGCAATCTAGCCAACACATCGCCCGCTTTCACTTCGATGGTGTCTTCCACATTCAAAATCGCGCCTGGCGACAAGAAATAACGCGCAGGAACATTGGTACGTGGAATCACAATGGGGTCAGATTCAGGATCTTTCGGATCAATCAACTGGATTTGTGGACGCAAAGCAGTCTTACGTGCTTCGGTATGTTGAATAATAATACGGTTCGACAAACCAGTGACTTCATCAGTTTGCTCACGAACCGTACGACCTTCTTCCATATCAACATAACGAATTTGCCCATCTACTTCCGCAATCAATGGCATCATATATGGATCCCATTCAGCCAATACCGTGCCAAGTTTCACTTCAGCACCATCTTCAACCATCAAATGCGCACCATAAGCAACACGATGGCGTTCCACTTCTTTACCCTTCGCATCAAGCACTAAGATTTCAGTGTGACGGTTAATGACAATATTTTCGCCCTTTGTATCACGAACCACGACAGCATCAACCAATGCCACCGTACCATTGAATTTAGATTCAATATTTGCCTGTTCAGCAGAACGTGATGCAGTACC
>JAUZQR010000290.1 GCA_030950865.1 Mariprofundaceae bacterium
CCAATCTATGTACAGGACGCAAGAATTTGGCTTCTCGCGGTATCATGCCGAGGTGTTTTGCCAACTCATCTGGAATACAACCTTTGCTACGATGCAAAGCTTCTTGGGCGTACTGTCCACTGCGTTTATCAATCAAATATAATGTTCTGTGCTGCCATACCAATTGTTCTTCTGAAAAAGGTGTGAGTTTTTCATCATCAATCATCACGATGCGTAAATGCTCGCCACCTTGCAGCATGGTTCCTGCTTTACGGCAGCGTTTTTTATTTACATAGATACTACCTTCATCAATAGCGCGGCGAATACGGCGGCGTGATAAGGGAATATCACGGCTTAATTCAGCCAATGCGCTATCAAGACGGCTTGGCTCTTTGGCTTGAAATATAAAACGATAATCTTGCATGATTAAGCCTCTAAAGCCTTTAAAACTTCCTCATGATTGCTGCATAAAGTGAGCATATCAAAGCCATGATCAACAGACATCATCAACGAGCCTTGCAATGTGGATACAATGCCTGGCCACATATCACCATAAAGAATCAAAGGGCGATTCTTTAGAATGTTAATAGCACGCAAATCCCAACTCATCGCCAATTCAGAAAGTGTTCCCAAACCGCCAGGTAAGACCAGCCAAGCATCACAATCTTCAATCAAATGTTGCATGCGTGAGAAAAAATCATGGGCACGAATTTCTTCTGAAAAGGTATTGTTCGGCGGTGTTGGAAAACATTCCAGTGTAATACCACGAACATGACCACCACCAGCACGAATACCTTGTGAAAAAGCAGCCATCATACCTTGATGTCCACCTGTTAGCCCATCATAGCCATGCTCTGCAAGTTTCTTGCAAAGCTTTTCAACATCGTGAAAAAGCGGCTCATTCTCGGCAATACGTGATGAACCAAAAGCAGTAAGGCGGCGGCGCGGTGAAGTCATGCCTATTCAATCACCACAATAGTATTGTGATAGCCTTGTTTTTGCAGGGATAAAATAATATTTTCAGTTTCAGAGACCTCACTAAAGGGTCCAATGCGAACACGGTAGAAATCAGGGCGGCTTACATGATGAATACGAATGCTTGGAAAGCTTGAAACAAGCTCTTGGCGCAATTGATCGGCATTGCTGTGTGCTGAGAATGCTCCCAGTTGCACATAAATACTGCCATCAGGCGAGCTTGTTGGATAACGCTTCGTTATCTGGTTTGAAATGTTAGAAACACTTGGAGCGCGTGTTTTGAGCGCTTTGCTTATAGCAGGACTAGGTGCGTTGCTCACGACATTACCATCCAATGTCTGGACGCGTACATGGGCAGTACCTTTTTGATCATAGCCGAGTGATCGGGCTGCGGCATACGATAAATCAATAATACGGCTTTTTACAAAAGGTCCGCGATCATTCACGCGAACAACCACAGAGCGCCCATTATCAAGGTTGGTGACGCGCACCATTGATGGTAAAGGCAGTGTTTTGTGCGCAGCAGACATGGCATGCATATCATAACGCTCGCCATTGGCAGTTTTTCTGCCATGAAATTTTTTACCATACCAAGATGCAACACCTGTTTTGTCATAACCATTGGCGGATGCCAAAGGGTAATACCATTGCCCCATGACTTTATAGGGCTTTCCTGTTTTAACATGACCGCCATTGCCAGATGGTAAAGAGGCTGACTTTTGTGAGTTGGGCAGGCTTACAGGAACCCCTATATTAACTCCTGGTAAGGGTGAATAATTAACATAGGATTTACAGCCATTGAGTATAAGAGCTGAAAAGATAACAAGGATAAGTGTGAAAAATGATTGTTTACGCATGTGTATTACAAGCCTTACAATCCATTAATTCTGCCAGCTCAGTGATTGCCATGGCATAATTATAAGAGCGATTCCAACGTGTTATAACATAAAAGTTATAATGTACTAGAGCGATTTCTTTGTCTTTTTTGGTGGTCATTTCAATCAATGTGACCTTATCATCATCTTGCCAACGCTTATCCAGCTTTGGCAATTGATGGCGAATGTCACTTAATTTCACCCAGCCCTTAAAACCTTTTTTGGCATGTGCAGCGAGTGCTTTATGGCTGCTTTCTTTGCCAATCCAATGCGCAACAGGGCGTGAGCCATCCCAGCCATGCTTTTTAAAATAGTTGGCAACACTGTTAATAATATCAGTAGGCGAATGCCAAACATCACGTTTGCCATCACCATCAGCATCCACAGCATACGCACGATAGGAGGATGGAATAAATTGTGTGGTACCAAATGCACCAGCATAGGAGCCTTTAAATTCATTGGGATTTAATCCTTCTTCCTTGCAAAGAAGCAATAATTCGCCCAACTCTCTACGAAAGAACTTTGCCCGACGTGGATAACCTGTTGCCAAGGTATAAAGCGAGCTAACCACAGGATCTTTGCCTCGATGTTTACCATAGCGGGTTTCCATACCCAAAATAGCCGCGATAATTTCTTTTTGTACACCGTATGTCTTCTCAGAAGCTTTAAAAACAGCCGCATTCTTTGCTAAATAGTGCTGACCTTTGGCTGCCAGTTTTGGATGCACAAATAAGGGGCGATATTCTGCATAACTGCGTGACTCATACGGTGTTTTCATACGAGTAATAATGCTTTCATCATAAACCGCGTGACTAATCGCTTCGGCAACGCTTGCACGTGGTAAACCTGTTTCTTTGACCAGTTGATCAATAAGTATTTGCCGCGTGTTATCAGTTTTCTGTGCCCAAAGCAGGGTGGGCGATGCTGCCAGTGCAGCGATACCTGCAAAGCTAGCTTTTATGGTCGTGCGCCGTGATGCGATAAAAGGTGTTTTGAACATGAGCGCATGCTAAACACCCTTGAACTTGCTTGAAAGGGTAAAATATACATAGTGCTTTGTGTGCATAGGGAATACATACGTTGAATAGAGGGAAATCATGAGACCTTGGGAATTATTGGATAGCAGTGAAGTGGCAGGTGAAGCCAAAGAAATGAGCCTTTATCGACGTGGTGATG
>JAUZQR010000291.1 GCA_030950865.1 Mariprofundaceae bacterium
GTGTGGAAGTCCTCGAAGATACCAGTAAAGGACGCAAACCAGCCAAAGCAAACCGTAAGTTAAATCCATTAAAACCCGTAGTTGGCATACCAACACCACAGCAACGCACACCACAAAAAACAAGAGCGTTACCTGCTTGGATTACGGCACTATTGGATATATTATCAGGTGCTTCTAGCAAGAAAAAACGTGAGGAAGAAGAACGCAAAAAGCAGCAGCAAAACCGCAATCGAAACCGTAAAAACCAATCGCGAAACCGCAGAAATAAGCCCAATAAACCTAAAACAGGGACGGCAAACAAAGCACCTCAAAATAAAGCTACTACAAACAAGCCTAAAACTGACAATAAACCATCTGAAAATAAGGATATTGCAAACAAAGTTGAACAAGAGAACCAAGAAGATACACAACAACGAAAACGCCGTCGCCGTCGCCGTCGCCCTGCAAAACGCACAGGTGAGGAGACAACGGTAAATACAGCTAACACTAACCAGCAAACGGATACCCCTAAACCTGTCGAGACCAATCCTACAAAGCCCAAGAAAGCTGAAAAGAACGAAACTGAAAATAAAGAGAATCGTAACCCAAAAAAACAGGTGGAAGCAAAACCTGAAAAAGTTGAGCAACCATCTAGCGTAAGCGAATGAACCATTCGCAAAAAACATTATCGCTTATCATTCCTGAAGATATTATTGGTCAGCGGCTTGATCACGCGCTGGCTCATTTAAGTGATGTATCACGCAGTCGCATCAAAGAATTATTAAAAAGCGGATGCATTGAACAAACCAATCGATGTGTAGTCCTTAAGGCATCCTCCGCCGTTTGCGCAGGCGATAGTTTCATAGTTGCTTTACCCGATAATCGCCCTATGACGCTGATACCCGAAGCCATTGCATTGGATATTCTATTTGAAGATGAGCACCTACTCGTCGTAAATAAACCAGCGGGTATGGTCGTACACCCCAGCCATGGTCATGGTACAGGAACATTGGTACATGCCTTATTGCATCATTGTGAATCATTGCCTGGTATCAATGGTGTTGAAAGACCAGGTATCGTACATCGCATTGATAAAGATACATCAGGTGCATTGGTCATTGCCAAAACATAAGCTGCAAATCACGGACTGGTCGCTCTTTTTTCAGAGCATGATATTAATCGGCAGTATATTGCTTGGTGTAAAGGCATAAGCAACTGGAATCATCAACATATTGAGCAACCCATTGGCAGACATCCCCACCATCGTCAAAAAATGGCTATTGTAAGTACAGGGAAAATGGCAATCACCGATGCCGATATTGAGCGTCGTTTTGAGCATCAATTTAGCCGAATACGCTTGACCCTACATACAGGGCGCACCCATCAAATTCGTGTGCATTTGGCTGCTCAAGGCTTACCTATTTTAGCAGATTCGACCTATGCTCGTAATTTCAACCCTGGCAAATCATTACCTGAGTCTGTTCGCAGTGCATTGACCAGCCTCACCCGTCAGGCACTACACGCTGAGATTCTTGGTTTTGTTCATCCTATCACGCAAGAAGAAATCTTTTGCCAAGCACCATTGCCCAATGACTTAAGCACCCTTAATGATGCGCTTGAGCATATGTAACATAGGCATTGAGCATTTTCCTTACATCCAAGCTATTTGCCAAACATCACATCACAGGCATCTTTAGCGAACGACAAGGTGGTATTAGCCCAGCCCCTTTTGATAGCCTTAATCTAGGTTTTGGATTGGGCGATAGTGATAAAAACATCCAACACAACCTCAAGCAGTTATGCGCTACAGCACACATACCTATCCCTCACCGTAGCGAGCAAGTACATGGCACTGAGTATCTATTATGTGATGGCGAAGGCATGCAACAGAGCAATCAAGCCGATATTCTTATCACCTGTACAGCAGGGTGTTCCGTTGCCGTACGCACCGCAGACTGTTTGCCTATATTACTAATCGACCCTAAATCGGGCATGGCTGCTGCAGTTCATGCGGGTTGGCGAGGAACTGCTAAAAATATCGCCCACATCGCCATACAACATATGAAAAAACTCGGTGCAAACCCTGAGCATATACTGGCCTGTTTAGGACCCGCTATTGCCGCACCATGTTTTGAAGTGAATCTAGATACTGGCGAGAAATTATCTCTGAGTCACCCACAGGCTCACCTTTATATTCGTTATAAAAATAATAAAGCGTGGGTAGATATACGGGCAATCAATGCATTACAGCTTCAATCTTCAGGTCTACCAAGCTCTAATATTGAGTCGATTGAGCTTTGTACATCATGCCTATCGGAGCGTTTTTTTTCTTACCGACGTGATGGCATGCAAAGTGGTAGGCAACTCGCCATTGTAGCATTGCCAATGTCACTCTAGCATACAGCCTATGAATCGTTTGCTACTATTACTCATCGTTACTATTTCTCTCATCACAGGCTGTGGAAAAGAAGAAGTCACACCTTCTGAATCTGCTAAAGAAGACTTTATAAAAGCCAAAGAGTATATTGATACTGGCTCCTATACTTCTGCCAACTTGTTTTTAGAAAAGTTTTCAAACAAACATCCCTATAGTCAACATATTGCCGAAGCTGAAATACTACGCATCTATGCCGCATTTAAGGGTGAGGAATATATTCTTAGTGAAACACTCTCCACACGTTTTATTAGTAAACATCCCAATCATCCAGACACCTCCTATGCTCAGTATATGTTGGGCATGAGTCATCTTAAACAAACCTCAGCTTCCCAGCGCGACCCTGCTCCTACTCGACTGGCTGTTACCGCATTTGAAAAACTAATCCAAAAGTATCCAAAATCGTCTTATATTTCAGAAGCCAAGGTTCATTTGCAAAACTTACACAATAAACTTGCTGAACATGAATTATATATTGGTAAATTTTACTTTAATAACAAACGTTTTGTCGCATCAACGAATCGTTTCCAAGACATCGTAAAGCAATATCAAACCAGCCCTGTCATTGAAGAGGCATTGTATTATCTAGCAGCAAGTTTCAACGCATTACAGCTCAAAGACAGCGCTCGCGATAGTGCCATATTATTGCGGCATAATTATCCAAAGAGTGAGTGGAGTGAAAAAGCTGCGAATTTTTTATAAAGCTACTGCTGTTTTAATCTTGCTGGCACTATTTACCGCCTGCAATTCAACAAACACAGCCGATGTCACTGCCGTGCTGGATGCGCGAAATACTGCTATGAATGAAAAAAATATCGCCACGTATGCCGACCTTTTACTCGATGAGTATAATGTCAAAGGTCGCACAAAAGAAGATGTGCTTTTACAAATATTTGCTCTGTTTAAAGATTTTCAAACCATCCAAATGCAAACACACAATCGTCATATTAATATAATTGATGACAAACATGCCTTATGTGAACAAAGCTATACACTAAAAGTGAAGGCAGATAATCAATGGCGCAATATGGTACAACAAGAACAACTACAACTTACCAAACAAGGTAATCATTGGAAAATTAGTGGCGGATTATAAAGCTTTACTTGCGCTTGCGCCCTTGCGGAAAATCATCCACATCAATGGCTTTGCGTATCGCCTTCTCAGCTTGCATAAGAAGTTTTAACTCACCCTTATTTAAAACACCCTGATCACACAATGCTTGCCAATTTTCTTGTGCATCATTGACATCCAAATCACGTAAACGTTGTGCAATCGGTTCAGTCTGCAAAGTTAACTGCAAAGCATATTCCAAACATCCAACCACATCCTCAGCGTCATCTGGCAAATAAATACCATCCAGCCATGTCTTGCGAGCATCTCCAAGTTCTTGCAATTGCAATGCAAGCTGCTGATTCAAAACATCGGATGGAGGGTTCAATCTCCGCCCCAAAGGGAATACCCATGCATAAAGCTTCCAGCGCGCAAGACGCATAGGAAAATGGCGAATAATGCCATGTAATGCTTCTTGCACCTGATACAAAGCATATTGACATGCCCATTGCACACTCACTTTATCCGACTCAGGTTGCCCATCATCCTCAAATCGTTTGAGTGTTGCTGAACATATATACATATAACCAAGCGCATCCGCAAATCGCCCAGACAACATCTCTTTACGTTTCAATTGACCACCCAACAACATCAAAGCCACATCGCTCACCACAGAAAATGATGCTGAAAAACGTGCCAACTGTTGGTAATAACATGCCATATCGCCAGTCACAGGACTTGCCGCCAAACGACCTCCACTCACAGAAAATAAAACCGAACGGGCAATATTACGCATTAAATGCCCTGCATGTTGCAATATCAATGCATCAAAAGAGCCCATATCATCAACTTCCAATGCCTTCATTTCCTGCTGAATCAAGGGATGACAACGCATCGAACCTTGCCCAAAGATAATCATGCTTCGGGTAAGGATATTCGCACCTTCCACCGTAATGCCAACAGGTATGGTTTGATACATGCGTGCCAAATAATTCGATGGCCCCATGCAAATACCACGTCCACCATGCACATCCATGCCATCATTCACAACCTGACGCATGCCTTCGGTTAAATAATATTTCACAATCGCGGTAATCACCGCAGGTCGCTCACCCTGATCCAACATGGATAATGTAAGTAATCTTGCCGAATCCATCATATAGGTCAGCCCACCAATTCGAGACATCGCTTCTTGCACACCTTCAAACTTGCCAACTGGAAGGTGAAACTGTTTACGAACCCGTGCATAGGCACCTGTTGTCTGACTGACACGTTTACCAGCCCCAACACTTAAAGCAGGTAAAGAAATACCACGCCCTACTGCCAACCGCTCAACCAGCATCTGCCAACCCTTACCAATATATGTCTCCCCACCAATTAACCAATCCATCGGCACAAACACATCATTACCACTGTTTGGTCCATTCATAAATGCTGCATTAAGTGGGTAATGCCTACGCCCTATTTTCACACCCTTTGTTTTGGTTGGAATCAGCGCACAACTAATACCCAAATCTTCAGTATCGCCCAATAAACCATCAGGATCATAAGCATGAAAAGCTAGACCAAGCACCGTCGCAACTGGTCCTAATGTGATATAGCGCTTTTCCCAATTGATGCGAAAACCAAGCACTTCTTTGCCCTCATGTTTACCCTTACAAACCACACCAGTATCCGTCATTGCCCCAGCATCGGAGCCTGCAACAGGGCTGGTTAAGGCAAAACAAGGAACCTCCGCACCTTTTGCCAGCTTGGATAAATAGTGTTTTTTTTGAGCCGCTGTTCCATAAGATAAAAGTAACTCTGCTGGGCCCAAAGAGTTCGGAACCATCACCGTCACCGCAGCCGTTAAAGAACGGCTAGCTACTTTTTGCACAACTTGCGAATGCGCATACGCCGAAAA
>JAUZQR010000292.1 GCA_030950865.1 Mariprofundaceae bacterium
TATGATTTGGAGCTTACATTAGAAGAAGCTGCTACAGGTAAAGAAGTTGCGTTGGATATCCCCAAACATGCGCATTGTGATACGTGTGATGGGTCAGGTGCGCGTGCTGGCACACACCCTGTACCATGTACAACATGTGGTGGGCATGGACAAGTGCAAATGCAGCAAGGATTTTTTGCAGTGCGTCGCACATGTCCTGCATGCCATGGTGCGGGTAAAAAAATTGAATCGCCTTGTGTGAGTTGTGGTGGCTCAGGTCGTAAACGTGTAACCAAAAACTTGAAAATTAAAGTTCCTGCTGGTGTCTATCATGGTGCGCAAGTACGTGTATCGGGTGAAGGTGAAGTGGGTGAGCATGGCGGACCTGCGGGTGACTTGTATGTGGTTGTTAGCTTGAAAGAGCATGCTATTTTTGAGCGTGATGGAGCTGATTTGCATTGTGATATGCCGATTACGTTCCCGCAAGCTGTGTTGGGCACAGAAATTGATGCGCCTACATTAACGGGCAAGGTGAAAATCCGTATTCCAGCAGGAACTGAAGCGGGTCGTGTCTTTCGTTTGCGTGAGCATGGTGTACCAGATGTGCGTAGCAATCAAACGGGCGATTTGTATGTGCGTGTGAATATTGCGGTACCTAAGAAGCTATCAAAAGTGCAAAAAGAAGCTTTGGAGCAATTTGCTGAAGCAACAGGTGACGAAGTCTATCCAGAACGCTCATCGTTTTTGGGTAAGGTAAAAAGCTTTTTAGATGATTTGGCGAGCGAGGTGAAATAATGAAAGTTATTGTAACAGGTGCTTCTGGGCGTATGGGGCGTATGTTGGTTAAAGCGATTGATGCCAGTGAAGGTGCGGAGTTGGTTGCTGCAACTGAGCGAGAGAATTCAGCATTGCTTGGTACAGATGCTGGGAATTTAGCCGCTATTGGTGCTTTGGGTGTGAGCTTGGTGGATGACTTATCAGCATGTGAGCCTGCAGATGTGCTGATTGATTTTACAGCTCCACAAGGGTGTTTGGAGCATGCCAAGTTTGTTGCCAAGCATGATATGGCGATGGTGATTGGCACAACAGGTTTTGAGCCTGCAGAAATGGATGAATTGAAATCAACACTTTCTTCTTCGCGGGTAGTGATGGCAGCAAATTATTCGGTGGGTGTGAATTTGGCTTTGAGTTTGATTCAACAAGCCGCACAGGTACTGGGCAGTGATTACGATGCAGAGATTTATGAGGCACACCACAAACATAAGGTTGATGCGCCATCAGGCACAGCATTGGCGATGGGACGTGCTTTGGCAGATGGACGCGATGTAAAGCTGGATGATGTTGCTGTATATGCACGTGAAGGCATTACTGGCGCACGTGAGGCTGGAAGTATTGGTTTTTCAGTAGTGCGTGGTGGTAATATTATTGGTGATCACAAAGCTGCATTTATTGCCGATGAAGAACGCATTGAAATCAATCATTTTGCGCAAGATCGGATTGTCTTTGCAAAAGGGGCTGTGCGCGCTGCAGGTTGGCTCTTAGAGCAGCCAGTAGGCTGGTATGATATGCAAGATGTGTTGGGTCTTTAATATTACTGCTAACTAAATACATGTTAGTTTTTCTTACAAGGGTGGGTGAAATTATTTCATCCGTCCTTTTTTGTGCTAAAGTGGCTGCATGCTAAAACATAAACTATCCACATGGCGCTTTATTATTGTTTTATGGCCACTTTTGGTTGTTTTTATTGTTGCCCAATGGGTCATGCGGATGTTTGGTAATAGTGCATCGATTGCCATTCCATGGTGGTTGTCACTGACTGATTTGACAGTGTTTATTACAGTGTTTACAGGTGCGGCAGTGTGGGTTTATGGACCATTAAAACGAGCACAATCTTGGTTGGATAACCCCAAACGAAGAACACAGCGGTATTTAGAACAAGGGATTTCGCTGCTGCCCAAGCGGGCATTCAAAGGTTTCTTTATTGCGGGTTTATGCTGTGCTGTTTATTTGATTGTGGTGCTAAATATTGGCGCAGCGGTCAGTGAATCACGTTTAACAGCAAGCATGTCTATCGCTTTAGCACTTTCTTTATTTTATGGCGCAGGTGTGCTTGCGCCGAGTATGGCTTTATCAATGACCTTAGCATACAGCGTACGCTTGCGTGATGAGTTGGCGAGCAAAGGTTTGTTTCTACACACCCT
>JAUZQR010000293.1 GCA_030950865.1 Mariprofundaceae bacterium
TTGTACGGCGGGGCAAGGCTCAAGTTGCGGTGGTGCACTGTAATACTTAATCTTACCCCTTCTTTATTCGATAGCTGCGTTTCATATGCTCATGTGCAGAAGCACACTGCGCGTATGGCGCTTGCTCTCGAATAAAGCTGCGGCAAGCTTAAGCATTACATATAGTTAATAGAAGTTATGAAAAGTGGAGTGAGAAATGAGTGAAGTAATTGCAGATGATGTCCGTCAGAATGTGCGCGATTCTTATGCGGAAGTGGCTGAAGCCAGTAATGCAGGTGGATGTTGTGGTGAAGTCGTTAGCTGTTGTGGTGTATCTGATGATGCCGCCATTAATACATTGGTTTCTACGCGTATGGGTTACTCCGAAGATGATTTGAAAAATGTACCTTCTGGATCTGATATGGGTTTGGGCTGTGGTAACCCTCGCGCTATTGCAAGTTTGAAGGCTGGTGAAGTGGTCATAGATTTGGGTAGTGGGGGTGGCTTTGATGCTTTCTTGGCAGCCCATGAAGTAGGCGAATCAGGTCGTGTGATTGGTATTGATATGACACCCACGATGATTTCAAAAGCACGTAAAAATGCAGAAAAAGGGAAGTTTTCACAGGTGGAGTTTCGTTTGGGTGAAATTGAACATTTACCAGTGCCTGATAATACTGCCGATGTGATTATGTCCAACTGTGTGATTAATTTATCACCCCATAAAGCGCAGGTTTTTTGTGATGCTTTTCGAGCCTTGAAAGCTGGCGGACGTTTGGCAATTTCTGATGTGGTTGCAACCTGTGAAATGCCTGATGAGATGAAAAATGACCCTATCTTGCATGCAGGTTGTATGGCAGGAGCATCCATGGTGGAGGATTTGATTACCATGATGAAAGATGCAGGTTTTGAACAGGTGGTGGTAGAACCAAAAGATGAAACACGCGAATTTATTCGTGATTGGGCACCGGGGCGGGGCGTAGAAGATTATGTGGTTTCAGCACGTATTGAAGCTGTGAAACCAAAGCCATGTTGTGAAGGGTCTTGTTTATAATATATTGATTTTACAAGCTTTTCTTTAACTATTTATCTCTCTTAATGCCTCATAGGTCACAATAGAGCATGCTGAAGATAGATTGAGCGAGCGTACGGGAGCATCGTTACGCATAGGTATTTTTATCATGGATAAACTTGCCAATATGGATGCAGGTAAACCGCGACTTTCAGGTCCGAAAACAAGCACATCATCGGCTTTAAAGCCCACATCCCAAATGGTATCCGTTGCTTTGGTGCTAAGGGCATACCAAGTGCCTTTTGCTTGAATGTTGTTGCGTAGCTGTGTCCAATCATCGTACTCGTTGACTTGCAGCCATTCCCAATAATCTAGACCTGCTCGACGCAATTGTTTGTCTGAAATTTCAAAGCCCAATGGGTGTACCAAGTGCAGAGCACAGCCAGTGCAAGCGCATAAGCGGGCAATATTCCCTGTATTGGGCGGTATTTCAGGTTCGAATAAAACAATGTGCAGGGGAGGCGGGTTATTTTTTTGCATGTAATGGTTTAAATACGCTCTGCTAATGAGGTCATGGCTTTGGCTGTGAAACCCATGACTGTATTAACTGCTTTGGGCAGTGTAGCTGCACCCAAATTTTCTGCCAAAGTGGCATGACCAAGTTCATCCTCGCGCATTTGACTTACAATAGCGCGGCTTCGTTCGTCATGTTGTGGTAAGTTTTGTAAATGACTGTCCAAATGACGTACAACTTGATGTTCTGTTTCAGCTAAAAAACCCAAATTCCAACGGTCACCCGCAATACCAGCCGCAATGCCAATGGCAAATGAGCCTGCATACCACAAAGGGTCCAGCTTGGATGGTTTGGCATCCAACTCATCCAAACGTGTGCGGCACCAGTTTAAGTGGTCAGACTCTTCAATCGAGGCGTGGCGAAGTTGTTCTCGAATAGATGGATCGCGCGCAGTAATGCTTTGCCCTTGATACAAGGCTTGTGCAGCCATTTCGCCTGCATGGTTTACTCGCATCAATCCAGCAGCCTTGCGTTTATCGTTATCGGATAGCTGATCGGATTCAACATTCGATGCTGGGTAGGTACGTTGGCTCACTTGGCGGCAAAAAATATTATTTAAAGCTTGATCAACATGCCCAATCAAATGATCGGCGAGTGTATTGTTTCTAAAAGGTTTTGTAGCCATGATTCAAGCCTCTGTGGAAGATTTGTCGCGTGATGCTGTGTTATGCAATGCATTAATGCGGCGAATCATTTGTGGTAATATATTCATATGCTGGTGGTTTAGTCGCATACGTAGCCTTGGTAAGTGGCTGAAACATGCATCATCGTTGTGTGGCCAGTCAAATACCTGCTCAATACATCCTTCATGCAAGACATCAGAAAATTCAGCATTGAGTCTCTCCAGAGCACAGTGAGCCAGAGGATTCAACAGACGCAATAATATCCAATGCCCTACATAACGAAAACTATGGTAATTCGTGTAGAAATCACGGATATGTGCTGTTGCGGCTTCAACAGAATCTGTGT
>JAUZQR010000294.1 GCA_030950865.1 Mariprofundaceae bacterium
CGTGTGCTCTTCCGATCTACTATGATGTCCAAACGTCCGTTGGCTTATGGCTGGGCTGATGCAGCGCAAATGGCTGGCGGCACAATGTTAATGATGGCTGATGGTATTAGTATTCATGGAACAACCAATGGTGATTCAGGTGTAGGAACATATTATGACCTAACATTTGCAACCAACGGCAAAGATGTGAAAAGCGGTTTGGGTTCAACCAGTGTTTATGGCCGCCTTGCTCAAGAAATCGCAGATAATTACATTGTAGGTATTTATGCTTATTCAGCTAAAAACTATACATCGACTATTTTTGGTGGTGATGCTGAAATGCGTATGGCAATGGGTGCTCTGGGAGCCACGGTTGCAAATCCGATGTCATTTAAAGATGTAACACGTTATGGTATTGATTTTGCGCTTAATTATGGTGAACCATTTCAAGTTTGGGGTGCTTACACAGTAGGTAAACAAACAAGTTATGCAAACCAAAGCTTAGATGTGAAAGCGCTTACGCTTTCTGCTGAATGGAAGGTTACAGATGCTGATTTGCTTGGGGTGAAATATGATTCCAGCCAAGTTGACCTTCAGATGTTAACAAATAAGGTTGTTCGTCCAAAAACAACAACCAACACAACATTGTTTGGTATTCATCAGCTTGCCGAAAATGTGCAAGCAGTATTGTCTTTTACGCAAACCAACAATCAAGTTGACTCTATGGGTGCAATGGGTGGTCAAACAATTGCTCGCCAACGTAGTTTTAAATCGGGCTTATTGGCTATTGATATAGCGCTATAAAGCATTCTTTGAGAATGGGAGCTTCGGCTCCCATTTTTATTTTGACGTGCCATAAGAGGAGAGGAATATGCAAAGTGACACTGTTTCACCACTTACAGCTTTTCTGGAAGATTCCATCAACTTTAGAAATGAAGAGGTTTTTATCCTCTATGCAGTGATGTTATTTATCAGCACTGCTATTTGTCTAATCCTCTTTTATAAAAATTAATAAGAATCATATCTGATTTTTTCTCCGACCTAAATATTTTAAATTTTTTGGTCTTTTCAACAAACAAAGGACTTCATTATGAATGAACTCAATAAAATTTTTAACCCTGTCAAACATGGTTTAGCACTAGGTGTGCTAGCAATCATTTTTGGTGCCTTATGGGCAGCGTATCTCGCGACCCACCATGAGACCCTACATGGCGGCTTTGAAGCTGCTGAAAGTAAAATAAAGCTAGCTGAGATGAAAGAAATGCAGGCGGGTATGAATATGACAGGCATGAATATGGAAAGTGCTGGGCATAAACATGCGGCTGGGGCATCTGCATCTCACCATCATGAAGCAGCTTCTAGTACAGGGCATGAAGCCGGAACACAGCACTCTCATTCTGGTAGCCTTTCAAAAGATGCGATGCAACGACTATTACGTGGGCATATTCACTTTATGGGTATCGGTTTATTAACAATTATTATGTTGGTGCTTGTTGCCTCCACCCGCTTGAAAGGCTGTTGGAAACAAGTCTTTGGATGGACATTTGGTTTGGGTGCTTTGATGTATCCACCAGCTTGGATTGTAATGGGTTTCCGCACCGTTGAGCTTGGTCCAGAGGCAGCAGAAGCAAGTATTATGTGGTTATTTGGACCAGCAGTCGCATTGCTTATTGGTTCTCTTATTGCATTATTTTGTGTGATGCTTATTGAATTTATTGGTTTGAACAAAACAAGTTTGTTTTCTTGGGCATTTAACCAAGAAGCGTAATGTGATGGTTGGGTTCTCATTGTTAGTATGCTGCAGTGATGCCCAGCCTTTTTTGCATAAAAAATAGCGGTGTCAAAATATGAGGATGAGGCGTATTGATG
>JAUZQR010000295.1 GCA_030950865.1 Mariprofundaceae bacterium
CAATAATGCACAGCTCAATAAAAGTAAAATTGAGAATCTATATTTATTTCTGCCTGATTTTAAAAGTCAAAAGATGATTGGGAGCATTGTCCGAAAATTAAAAAGCTCTAAGTGAGTACAGAGCATATAAGTCTATTGACTATATGCTCTGTATTTCAACTCGCTAAGTAAACGGCTTGCCTATTGGCTCCCTTTTTCTTTATCTAGATTGTTTTAAAACGCTTTAAGATTAAGAAAACATCCGAAAGTGAGCTGATGCAATCATCAATAGTAGCATTGGGATTGAAAGCAATGTGTTGATGCGTGATGCAATCAATGCTTTTTTGCCAGCCGCTGCTTTTTCGTCTGCTGTGGCTTCGTCAATACCAATCACTTTCTTTTGGTTTGGCCAAATGATAAACATCACGTTTGCCCACATGATGATGGCAAACAAAGCACCGATACGAATATCCCAGCCAGCATTTGCACCCAATTCAACGAATAAGATGATACCAAAAACCAATGTTAAGTTCGCACCCATGCGGAACCAGTGTAAAGCACGACGTACAATGCTGTCTTCTTTGAACAGCTCTGCTTTTGAATCGGCAGAGAAGCCGCCCATAGATGGCACTTGTACAAAGTTGAAATAGTACAACAAGCCAATCCAAAGGATGCCAGAAAGTACGTGTAACCAGCGCGCACCTTCAAAAATACTTGGCACGTTGCCACCTGTAGCAGCAGCGATAGCCACAATAATTGCGGTTAAAACAAAACCTGCAATCATTGTGAGTTTATGATCTTGTAAAATTTTCATTAAGCTCTCCATGTAATAATATATTGCGCATTATAGCTGAATATGAAAAATTAAACACTTAGTGTAAATATGGCTTAGTTTGATACTTTGGCAGGGTGACATCAAGCCATATACGGGTATAGCGTAGCGCTGATAAAGATTTATAGAAGAGAGGTATATATGGCAGAGCCTGAATCCAAGCAAAAATGGCAACCTGGGAAAAAAGATATGGTGTTTTTTGCCATTGTAGCAGCAGTCATTTTATTATTGGTATTAGGAACGAGCGACCGCTCAACCAAGCCAGTACCTTCGGATCAAATACATATGCAAGTGACATCACGGGCTGAATGTATGACATGCCACGGTGTGGAAGGTGTAAAACCACAGCCTATGGGGCATAGCAAGGCAGATCAGTGTTTTCAGTGCCATTTACAGCCTACAAATTGGGGAAAAGCAGCGCCATGAGCGCAAAAACAATGCATAGCATTGGCATTACGACTAAGCCCAATGACAGCAGTGCCAGTGCGATTGCAGATGAGCTAACTGCATGGTTATTAAAACGGGGCTGTGAAGTTTTGTGTGATGAAAATCAATCATATGGTGAAGCTGTGTCTATGGCTGAGCTTGCTAGACGTGTGGAATTACTGATTGTTTTGGGTGGTGATGGAACGTTATTGCGTGCAGGGCGATATTTGGTGGGCTCAAAGGTGCCAATTTTGGGCATTAATTTGGGACGATTGGGTTTTTTAACCGATACCCCTGTGGGTAGCATGTTTGATGTGGTTGCAGAAATTTTATCGGGTCATTATAAAACCAAAGAGCACTTTGCCTTGCAGGCTGAAAGTTGGCGTGATGGAAAACTGTTAAAGCGTGGCATCGCTATGAATGATGTGGTGTTGCAACGTCAGTCTCACCCTCGCCCGATTGAATTTGAACTTCATTTTCGTGACCAATTGATGTTTCGTACCCGTGCTGATGGCTTGGTTGTAGCAACACCCGCAGGCTCTACAGCTTATGCGCTGTCGGCGGGTGGTCCGATTGTACATCCTGAAGTTGAGGCAATGAGCGTGGTGCCTTTATGTCCGCATACCTTGTCCAACCGCCCTGTAGTTGTGCCAGCGGATGATATTTTAAAATTGAGTTTGTTAAATAGCCCACAACCTTCGGCTTTAAGCCTTGATGGACAAGAACACATAAACTTATTGCAGGGCGACTCAGTAACCATTCAAAAAGCAGGTCGGGTTTGTTTGATTTATCTGCCAGAGCGCCATTATTTCAATACCTTGCGCAGTAAATTACACTGGGCGGGACATGATGATCATTAAGACAGGCGCACTATGCTAATAGAATTAAAAGTTCGCCAATTCGGTTTGATGGAAGATGTTCGGCTGGAATTTTCTTCGGGTATGACGGTGTTTACGGGTGAAACTGGCGCTGGTAAATCCTTATTGGTTGATGCGCTTAGCGCCGTATTTGGGGCGCGAGCTAGTGCGGATTGGGTACGTCATGGTGCGGAACGTGCTGAATTAAATGCGATGATTGAAAATAATGATAAACGCTTGCAAGATTTATTGGCAGAGCAAGATATGGATGTTGATGAACCATTGCTTTTGCGGCGTGTGATTAATGCCGATGGTCGTTCGCGGGCATGGTTGAATGGTGTGCCTGTGCCGTTAAAATTATTGCAACAGCTCGGCGCAATTTGTCTTGATTTGCACGGACAACATGAGCATCAAGGTCTTATGCAGCCTGAATTTCAACAGCAGTTGGTGGACTCACGTGTGGATACAGGTGTATTGCACGATGTAAAATCTGCGTTCGAGACATTGCAACAGGCACGCAAGCAGTTACATCATTTGCAAAATCAGCAAGGCGAGAGTGCGGGGCAGGCAACATGGATGCGTGCTGAGCTTGAAAAATTGAGTGCCTTGGATATTCAAACAGGCTTGGAGCAAAATCTTATATCGCAAGTGGAAGCGGGACAAAATGTAGCGCAAATCCAGCAGGCTGGAGCGCAGGCATTGATATTGTTGGATGAAGGTGATGAGGGCAATGTACGTAGCCTTTTGGCACAAGCTTCCCATGTCATTGAGCCTTTAACTGCTTATCACACAGGTTTGCAAGCGGCATCGGATTTACTGGCGCAAGTGGATGCTTTATTGGGTGAAATACCGCCATATTTAAGCGATGCACAAGACGTAGCATTGGATGTGGGAGCGCTGCAAGCCGCTGAAGATCGTTTGGCAGCATTACGTGAAGCGATGCGCCGTCATGATTGTGATGAAGCAGCTTTGTTGGCGTTGATGGATGATTGGCAACAACGCCTTTCTTTATTGGATACAGCCGAATGGGATGAAGCGGCTTTAAATGAAAATGTAAGTAAAGCAGAACAAGACTATTGTGCCAAAGCCAAAATATTGAGTGATTTGCGAGCACAGGCAATTGCTGATTTGGTCGCCGCATTGCGCCCCTATTTGGATCGTTTGGGCATGGCTGGCATGCAAGTGAAGGTTGAGCTTGTTTGTTTGCAAGATCAAAACAAAGCATGGCATGCATCTGGTTGGGATGACATGACCTTTATGCTCTCCAGTAATCCTGGCGAACCATTTCGTCCTTTGGCGCAAGTGGCATCAGGCGGTGAATTATCACGTTTGGTTTTATCTCTGAAGGCTTGCGGAGCATTTCTGCATGCACCTGCGATTGCTGTTTTTGATGAAGTCGATGTGGGTATTGGCGGAGAAACAGCTTGGTGTGTGGGTGAGTTGTTAGCGGCTATGGGTAAGGAGCGACAGGTCTTTGTGGTTTCGCATTTACCGCAAGTGGCATCATGTGCGCAACATCAAATTAGCATTTTAAAAACACAGCGTGAAGATCGAACGATTACTGATTTGGCTATATTACCATCCCACGAAAGAGCAGCGGAAATTGCCCGTATGCTGGGCGGTGTGGATGCAGAAAGCCTAGAGCATGCCAAACAGATGTTACATAAAGGTCAAATATTGTATGAGGGTTGTCAGTGACACACCGTATTCTTGTGCGTGCTGCTGAAACGGGTGATGTGGATGCTATGCATGCATTGCTTATGCCTTATGCCAAAGAAGAAGTGATTTTGACGCGTGATAAAGATGACTTATATCAGCATTTGCAAGAGTTTGTGATTGCTGAATATGATGGTGTATTGGTTGGCACCGCAGCATTGCATATTTACGGTTCAAATATCGCGGAGATTCGTTCATTGGTGGTGAATCCTGACTATCAGGGCAAAGGTATTGGACACTTGCTCGTTGAAGGCTGTGAAAAAATGGCAGCACAATTGCATGTCGCTCAAGTTTTTGCTTTAACCTATGTGGACTAC
>JAUZQR010000296.1 GCA_030950865.1 Mariprofundaceae bacterium
AGATGATTCATTGTGAGATAAATTCAAATACTTATTTAGGCCAGTCTACGCCATTCGCGTACAATGAGGCAGTGGTAGATAGAGAGTCACCAGCAAGTTTACGCATACTCTTAGCAGAGGATGACTTCATTGCTCAGCGTATTGTGATAAAACGCTTTTCTAAAGTGGGGATGCATGTAGATGTTGTTGATAATGGCGAAGATGCATTGTATAAGGTTCAAAACAACTCATATGATTTGCTTCTGACCGATATACGTATGCCTAAACTTGATGGGCTTGCATTGACGCAAAAAATAAGGGCGATGGAAAAAAATCTAAACAGGTCGCGTTTAACCATTATTGGTCTGAGCGCGCATGCTTTGGAAGAGGTGGTTCAAGAGTGTCTTGATGCAGGGATGGATTATTTCATGTCCAAACCTATCGATCCAGAAGATATTCTGAGCACTATTCTTATGCATCGAAATAAACATGGAAAATAAAGAACTTGTGCCTATTTAGCTATGAATAGTAGTCATATTCTTGAAATTACATTGATGTTTATTAAGGTGTGGGTAGCCAAAGAATGATAATTGTTCCGTGTTTTTGGAGATTGGGGATTAGGGGATGGTGTTGAGCGTTCGGATATTGGCATTTAATTTGATATTGTTCTCTTTGATTGCGGCAGACTTCATGAAAGAGGTAGAGGCAGCAGAGCGTTATTCTGTTGATGACCTTCTTTCTATGAGTATTGAAGACCTTGTTAATGTTAAAGTTACAAGTCTTTCCAAGCGTGAAGAGAAGTATATGTCTACGGCAGGCGCCGTGTTTGTTATCAGCAATGATGATATTCGCCGTTCAGGGGCGCGAAGTATTCCTGAAGCATTAAGATTAGCGCCTGGATTACAAGTTTCCCAAACCAATATGAATCAATATCAAATTGGTATACGAGGGCAAACGGATTTCTTTACAGATCTTTTATTGGTCATGGTGGACAACCGTCCTATTTATACAACAACCTTTTCTGGTGTTTGGTGGGTAGCACAGAATTATCCTTTGGAAGATATTGAACGTATTGAAGTCGTACGTGGTCCAGGTGGTGCTATTTGGGGTTCTAATGCTGTGAACGGAGTCATTAATATCATCACCAAGCATGCAGGTGCATCGCAAGGCCTGCGAATCAGTGGAGGGGGCGGTACTGAAGATAAGGGTTTTGGAAACATAAGTTATAGTTCAAAATTTAAAGGTCTCAATTATAGAGTTTATGGTATGAATGAACTTCGCGATGGCGGTTTGGCAGATCGTACCAACTCGGTGCTAACAAAGGGTAAAGACACGGGCGACTTTAGGCGTATGAACCAACAGGGGTTTCGTCTGGATTGGGGTGCTAATGATGCAACAAAAGTATCGTTGCATGGTGATATATATAGAGTTACAACAGGTGTTAGTGGTTATTGGATGCCGATTGTCACTACACCAGCCCAGCCAGTGCAAGAATATACTGGGTTAAATCACTTTAGTGGCAGAAACTTAGTATTTAATATAGAAAAAGCGATTACCTCTGATATTACATTTAAAGGGCAGCTTCTTTATGACTTAGCAAAAATAGATACCAAGGTCATTCATGAAAAGAAGGAAACCTTTGATGGTGATTTTCAGGTTGATATTGCCGATGTGTTGAATCAAAATATTTCATTGGGAATGGACTTGCGCCAGTTCCACGCACACTTTGATAATACGCCACAGTTTCAAATGCCGAGTCGCACCACAGCACTTGTTTCATTCTTTGTGAATGATGAGCTATCACTTTTGAATGGTCACCTGCGGATTATTGGTGGGCTTAAAATGGAGCGTAATTCTTATACAAAGTGGGTACATCAACCAAGTATTAAAGCAATTGTCTCTAATGATGAATGGGCACTTTGGTTTTCCGCATCGGAAGCTGCACGTACACCCAATGATATGGAAAATGGCTTGCGCTGGAATCTTAGAAGGTCAGCAGGGAAAATTGTAAGGCAGGTGGGTGATGGTCGTGCTCAGACTGAAAAAGTAACGTCATATGAAGTGGGTGCTCGTTTGCATCCAAGCAAAGATAGTCTTATTGAACTTACGGCATTCCAGATTTTTTATAAGGGTGTTCTTGATACATGGCAAGATCGCAGTGCAACAAATCCATTGAT
>JAUZQR010000297.1 GCA_030950865.1 Mariprofundaceae bacterium
CGCTTGTTTCAATTTTTCTACATCACCCTGCACTGCATTCGGGGTTTGATTGCGAAACCATGTGACTTGCCGTTTGGCATATTTACGTGAGGCTGTAATAGCATCACGTAACGCCTCTTGCAATGAGCATTCATCATTCAAATACATCAACAACTGCCGATAACCCACTGCACGCAATGCAGGATGCAATTCAGAAACCTGCTGCTCTTTTAACCAGCGCACCTCATCCAACCAACCTGCAGCCATCATCACATCAATGCGCTTTGCCAAACGTTCACGCAACTCAGGGCGCGGCACATCCAAAACAAACACAGGACAATCAATAATCTCTTTTTGTGCTTCTTGTTCTGCCTGCCATGTAGAAAGAGGCTCATTCGTACTCTTATAAATACATAAGCCACGCATAATACGCTGTGTATCGGTGTTATGCAGTCTTTCTGCCAAAATGGGGTCACATTGTTTTAATAAATCATGCAAATACGGCGTTCCATGCTCGGCTTGTAAAGCCACACAATAATCACGCACACCCTCTTTTTCTTCAGGAATCTTGGCAAAGCCTTCCACCAAAGCTCGCAAATACATGCCCGTACCACCCACAATCAATGGTATTCGATGTTGCTCATTTTCCTGTTTGATCATCTCTAGTGCAGCATCAGCCCAACGCTGAGCCGACCAGACCTCTGATATATCCGCACAATCAATCAAATGATGGACTACACGTTGCCGCTCCTCAGAACTCGCTTTGGCAGTACCAATATCCAAACCCCGATAAAGCTGCATCGAATCACATGAAATAATCACCGAGCCACAAGCCTCTGCCACATCCAATGCCAAGGCTGTTTTGCCCGTACCTGTTGCCCCCATCAATGCCATAGCACGCCATGGCGGCGTTGTATTTTCTGTCAATCATGTCTCCGCGTTTGTTCCAATTGTTTCATCATATCTCTGATTTCAGAGTCCAATGCTTTATCTGCCATCATTTGTGTGTCTTCACGAATCACCAAACGCACTGCAATCATCCACAATGGGCTTAACATCAATGAAAATGCAATCACCACAATCGCCATTTGATGGCCATCCGTACTTAGCATGCCCATTGCCAAGCCCAAAGATGCCAATAAAAAAGACAGCTCACCAATTTGCGATAATAAACCACCTGTTAGCAGCGACATCGTCCATGTTTCACCAAGCACCCGTAGTACCAAGGTGTTAATGCCAGAGTTAAGAATAAATACACCCAACGTCATCAATATCACAAAACCAATATTTTCCCCAACAAAGTTTAAATCAACCAACATGCCAACGGAAAGGAAAAACATTGCCACAAATACCACATACAATGAACGCAGATGCTCTTCCACCCACTCTGATTGATCGGACGATTTTAAAATCATGCCTGCCAAAAATGCCCCAAATGGTGCGGATAGACCAATCCATGCCGTTAAAGCTGCTGCTGCAAAACAAAGTAAAAGACCCATCATAATTTGTTTATCAACACTTTTAAGAAAAGTCTCTGGAATATGCCAACCAGGATGGCGTAACAACCAAATAACCAGACCCATCAATGCAATACCACCAATCAACTGGATAACAATTTCATTACCCGACATCTCATGCTCACCCATCATACCGAGAATAATCATAATCGGCACAATCGCTAAATCCTGCATCAACAGTACACCCAAAGCATTTTGACCAAACGGTGTTTCCAATTCATCCGTATCTTTGAGTAGCGTCAGTACCACTGCAGTTGAACTCATGCTAATAATAAAACCAAAAAGTAAACCTGACTGCCAAGTCCAATCCAATAACCAAGCCACCAAACAACAAATACCCACCGATAATGTCATTTGCGCCGCTGTTCCCAATACCGCCACACGCCATTTGGCAATCAAGCGTGGCAGAGAAACCTCCATGCCAATAAAAAACATCAGCATAATCACACCCAACTCACCCAAATGCTTTAGCAGCTCTTTGTCACCTACCAGCCCCAGTGCAGAGGGACCCACCACAATCCCTGTTACAATATATGCGACTGCCGCAGGTATATTGTATATACGCAGAATATAAGCGAATAAAAAGGCGCAACCAATCACCCCAACAATCGCAAATAAAACTGCATTCATTTCCATAAAAGTTTCTCTTCTACTGGCTTAAATCGGAGAGTTGAATCTCCTCAAGTAACTTTTTATGCTCTTTTGAAGCCATAAATCGTATATTGAGCAATAAAAAAGCAATCTTGCGGATATAAAATAAAGCCATCACAATCACAGGTGAAGACAACATCTCAAACCAGAATAACGATGTATAATTCGAGTTTGCCAAGGCTGAATATGTTAAAAAATAAGCAACCAAAGTCATTGCCAATAATGTGCCTACTGTTAGTGCAATGTTCTCATGCGCACTTCTAATCTTTTCTAGAATTTCTTGCTTATGATTTGTCATAATAATGAGTTCACCTTATTCCTTTCGCCCAAACAATCGATCCAATTCATGAAGTGACAAACGCACATACGTTGGTCGCCCATGATTACATTGCGCAATGTTCGGGGTTTTCTCCATTTCTCGCAATAAATTTTCCTGCTCTTCTGGCAACAATACACGCCCTGCTTTAATTGAACCTTTACATGCACGGTTACCAAGCCAACGTTCCAGCACCCTACCCAAACCTGTATCACCTGCTTCTGCATCCACACCCATCAACATACAAGCATCAATAAGCTCAGCAACCAACGCCAGCGGAGATTCATTGGCAAGCATAGCTGGCACACTACGAATGAAGAAGGATTCATCACCCATGACTTCCACCGCTACCCCAAAAGCTTGCAATTGTGGGCTATAATCATGCAGCCATGCCGCCTGTTCACCCTGCAATGGAAGTGAGACTGGCGTAAGCAACATTTGTGTGCTCACAGCACCCTTGCTTAGTTGTGTTTTTAGTTTTTCGTACTGAATACGCTCATGTGCTGCATGTTGATCCACCAATACAATGCCTTGCTCGGTTTCAGTGACAATATAACAGCTATGTAACTGCGCCACAGCATGCCCTAAATCCAAAGCACCACCCACATCATAGCTGGCATACGATTCATGTACTTCATGCGATGCACGAAATAATAAATGCTGTAATTCAGGATTATTCTTGGGCGTATTGAATGCCGAACGAGACGGCATGGATGCTGAAGAAAATTGTGGCATGCTGCTGTGCGGAACATAGCTTGATACATTTGGCATATTTGGATTCATAGCTCCCAACGCCTTATCCGTGGTCGTTGTGGCAACCAATTGCCCCATACTTTCAATGCCGGCTCGCACACACGCCACTATACCCGCACGCACGACTTGAGGGGATTTAAAGCGTACTTCGCGCTTGGCGGGATGCACATTCACATCCACATCGGCGGGATCAATCTCCAATCGAATCACAGCTACAGGATAACGATCATGAAACATCACATCACGATAACCCGCTCGTAAAGCAGCAATCAATGCCTTATCACGAATCACCCGCCCATTCACCAAAAACATCATGCGCGTGGAATCACGATGATGAAAGGTTGGTAAACCCAAATGCGCAGCGATTTGCATCCCTTCATGCTCAATCACTTGTCGCACGCTATTTTCAGAAAATTCACGTCCCATAATTGCTAGCACCCGCGCTGGCTCATCTTGTACGGGAAAATCAAAACGTTTACGTCCATCAAATTCCAAACGCATGGCGAGCTTGGGATGTGCCAAAGCCAAAGCTCGAAACACTTCAACAATAGCAGCTTCTTCAGTTTTATCGGTGCGCATAAAGTTTAATCGCGCTGGGGTATTCAAAAACAAATCAAGAATTTCAATTTTTGTGCCTACACGGGGAGCCGCAGGACGCACACTCGTTTTGCCACCACCATCCACACGCACTTCAATGCCTTCATCACTGCCTTTAAAGCATGTCTGCATACGAAAACGCGATACCGAGGCAATTGAAGGTAATGCTTCGCCACGAAAGCCATGTGATGCAATACAATGCAAATCTTCCGATGTCTCAATTTTACTGGTGGCATGGCGTTGCAATGCCAACTCCGCATCAGCAGCCGACATACCACAACCATTATCATCAATTTCAATACGCTTTTTTCCTGCTCCAACAATGCGCACAACAACCTTCGTTGCACCAGCATCCACACTATTTTCAATCAGCTCTTTTACCGCCGATGCAGGGCGCTCCACCACCTCACCTGCCGCAATTTGATTGGCAACTTGAGATGGTAAAACATGAATATAATTTTCAGTCATTCTTTCTCCAATAGATTCGATGTCTGACATGCTCGCGCCAAGAAATCCATATGATCCACACCAAAAAACATTTCAGCCTTGCCTTGCCCATGCAATATAAATGATGGCACGCCAAACAAACCATCTTTTAGTGCCCTGCCAATATTCACCTCAAAAACATC
>JAUZQR010000298.1 GCA_030950865.1 Mariprofundaceae bacterium
TGACGCTATCAATGCCTTGTTTACGATGGCGGCATTGTGAATCAAGCGACTGATAACCCCCTTCTGCAAGCCATTGCTCTATGTCAGGATGATATGGCAAGGGTAAATGCCTGCATTCATGACAACTTAAAATCCGATATCATGATGATTCCTGCTATTGGGCATTATATTGTCGGCAGTGGCGGCAAACGTTTGCGCCCTTTGCTTTGTTTGTTAATCGCGAAGTTATTCCGCTATTCGGGTGAGCGTCATATTCCCATGTCGGTGGTCGTTGAATTTATTCATACTGCATCATTATTACATGATGACGTTGTTGACTCATCTGATTTGCGTCGTGGCAACCCTTCCGCCAATGGTGTTTGGGGTAATCAGGCCAGTGTTTTGGTGGGCGATTATCTATTTTCTCGTGCTTTTCAAATGATGGTGGCTGATAAAGACATGGTGATGCTGTCGCTTATGTCCGATGTTACCAACGCTTTAGCCGAAGGTGAAGTTTTACAATTATCACGCACATTTCATTTGGAAATGACCGAAGAAGAATGCCTAGAAGTCATTGAACGTAAAACAGCTGTTTTATTTGCTGCGGCAGCCGAAGTTGGGGCGCATGTGTCTGAACAAGATGAAGATACTGTGCGCAAGATGTCTGAATATGGCATGTGTTTGGGTGTGGCATTTCAATTGATGGATGATGCACTGGATTATCTCGCAGAAGCCGAAGAAGCGGGCAAGCCTGTCGGGCATGATTTGGAAGAAGGCAAAATCACACTGCCATTGATTTATGCCATGCAACGTGATGAAGAACTAAGCAAACGTGTCGAAGATATTTCTGAGCGTGATGGTTATGAAGGTGATGATCGTGACTGGGTTCGTAGCAAAGTCCATCAGCATCAAGGTGCTGAATATGCCATGCAACGTGCCAAAGATTATGCCGAGCGTGCCAAAGCTTTACTCCCTGAATCTGGCGACGCTGAAATATTAAAGCTACTTAAAGACCTCGCAGATTTTTCCGCCCAACGGATGTATTAAAATAAGCAATACGAGGTTCTAGCTATCTTTTGCTTCCTGCTTACGGATGCTTCAGCGTAGTTAGAATAGGGGGAGGGCAAGTTTATTAAGTATGTTGTCGAAAGTATAAAAAAAGGGAGCCAATAGGCTCCCTTTTTCTTTATCTAGATTGTTTTAAAACGCTTTAAGATTAAGAAAACATCCGAAAGTGAGCTGATGCAATCATCAATAGTAGCATTGGAATTGAAAGCAATGTGTTGATGCGTGATGCAATCAATGCTTTTTTGCCAG
>JAUZQR010000299.1 GCA_030950865.1 Mariprofundaceae bacterium
TTGGTGCGCACAGTATGATGCAACTCACGCCCTTTTGAGCACAGCTTACCCTGATTGGTTGGATGTTTTTCATCGCCTTTGAGTGATAAAATACGCTCACCATCGGTTTCTAAAATAATCCCACAACCTGTACCACAATAAGAACAAGCACTATTGACCGTATGCGTCACAACAACTCCTTATCTTTACAATGCAAGAAAAACAGCACCATCTTCAACTTTAACAGGATAAGTCTTTACGCAACCTTCATCAGGCTCTGCAACTTTCCCATCATTCAAATGAATACGCCAGTTGTGCAATGGGCATAAAATATCATCACCAGAGATAATACCTTCTGCCAATGGTCCTTGTTTATGTGGGCAACGATTTTCTACGGCTTTCACACGGTCATCGGTTAATCGAAAAACCGCAATAACCACATCACCAGCTTTTACAGTGCGTGCCTGCGCAGGCGGAATTTCATTCAATTCACATACTTTAAGCCAATTTTTATCAAAAGAACTACTCATTATACTTCCACCTTAACTGGAATATCAATGGGCTTGTATTCCGCAAATTTATTATAACCTTTTTCAGCATCCTCAACACGCTCAACCCAAGGATCTTGTTTCTGTTGTGCCAGATAAACGTGCAAGCGCTCAACCAACGCTTTGCGGCTTTCAATATGATCAACAACAACGGCTTTAATGCTTTCCAGACCTACACGCTTCTGCCAAGGCGCACAGCGCTCATTATGGCGACCCGTCTCACGGTAATGTTGTAAATATGCTTTGGTGATTTCTTCAACTTCTTCAGCCGTTTCAACCAGACACAGAAGTTCAGTCGCAACAACATGCACACCACCATTGCCACCTGTGCTAATTTCCCAACCACCTTCAACTCCAACAATGCCAACATCTTTAATTGTAGCTTCCGCACAATTTCGTGGGCAACCTGATACTGCCAATTTCACTTTTGCAGGGAACCAAATGCGATCCAATTCTTTCTCCAGATGAATCCCTAAAGATGTCGAATCCTGTGTGCCAAAACGGCACCATTCCGAGCCCACACAGGTTTTGACAGTACGCAATGCTTTGCCGTAGGCATAACCACACGCCATGTCCAAATCTTTCCACAGCGCTGCCAAATCTTCTTTTTTCACACCGAGTAAATCAATACGCTGACCACCTGTGATTTTCACGGTTGGCACATCATATTTTTTGGCGACTGTCGCAATCTTCATCAATTCATCGGGCGTAGTTACACCACCATAAATCCTTGGAATCACAGAGAATGTGCCATCTTTTTGAATATTGGCGTGCATTTTCTCATTGGCGATACGCGATGTGCGATCATCCTCAGAATCTTCTGGCCAAACCATGCCAATATAGTAGTTGATGGCAGGGCGACAAACTTGGCAACCCTCACTCTTCCAATCCAATACATTCATCACTTCACGTACCATGGTGAGTTTCTTGGTTTTAATTTGTTCTTTGACCTGTTCATGGTTCATTTCAGTGCAAGCACAGATTGGGTCATGCTCAGATTCTACAAACGCCGTACCCAAAGTGGATGCCAATATCTGATCAACAAGCCCCGCACAACCACCACAAGAACCAGCCGCTTTGGTGCAAGCTGTAATTTCTTTGCGTGTGGTTAAACCATCTTTGACAATGGAATCAACGACATCTTTTTTGGTTACACCATTACAACCGCAAACCACAGTATCATCTGCCATAGCAGAAGCTAAATCTTCACCTGAATGCCCCGAATCACCCAGTCCTGAAGCTGAAAACAGCATGGTTGAGCGTTGCTCTGATATATCTTTGCCATCTTGCATCCATTGGAAAAAGGTTGGTCCATCAGCGGTGTCGCCAAACATCACCACACCCTTGATTTTATCATCTTCAAGTACGATTTTTTTGTACACACCGCCAATTTTGTCCATCAGCTCGATAATATCGGCACCTGGCGTACCCATGAAATCACC
>JAUZQR010000003.1 GCA_030950865.1 Mariprofundaceae bacterium
AATCATAGATTAAAAAAACCAAGGTTCAAGTTTTTGACTTCTTTACCTCAACAATCTGTGCATCAAAGCCTTCAGGCGCTCCCTGCTTCCAAATCCAAGCATAATAGCCCACCACACCCAATATGCCTGACAATGCTGCCGTAGCACCCGCAAGCTCTTGCCCCTGCATAACAAAGCCAACCACAAATCCGACAGCAATAAATACCAACATCGGCACAGCATACAAACGAAATGCTGTTTTTAACAACAAGCCATCAGCAACTTCAATCACTACCTCATCACCAACCGCTGCCGAAGTATCATTCTTCACCCGTAGCTTCAGCACACGCCCTTCACCCGAACCTTCTTTCCAAGAACCCAGTGTTTTACACGATGCTTTGCCCGCACATGAGTTGCACGATGAGGCTCGCTCACCAACAACGATGGCTTCATGATCATGGATTTCTGTTACAAATACTGTTTGCCGCATATGCGCACTATACAAACCTTATCTTATAAACGTAAAGTACGCATACATGACAGCCAACCACCAACACTTCGACTATCTTATCATCGGCAGTGGTGCAGCAGGTCTTCTCGCTGCTTACCAACTCGCCGAACATGGCACTGTTTGCATTGTAAATAAAGGTGATTTCAGCGAATCCAACACCTACCAAGCACAGGGTGGCATTGCAGGTGTTTCAGGCTTAAGTGACTCTATTGATGAGCATATGAATGACACCATACAAGCAGGTGCTGGGCTATGCCATGAAGATATTGTACGGCAAATTGCCGAAGCTGGCGGCAATATCATTGACGAATTAATCGCGCTTGGCATGCCTTTTGATGAAGATGCGCAAGGGCTACATCTCACCCAAGAAGGCGGGCATAGTCATCGCCGTATTGCCCACGCCAAAGATGCAACAGGTCGCGCTATTGGTGAAACGCTGCTCAAACATGTGCAGCACCACCCCAATATCCAATGTTTACGTCAACACATGGCAGTGGATTTGATTACCAACCATCGTTTGGGTCACCATCATGATAAAAATCGTTGTTTGGGCGCGTATTTACTCAGTCCTGACAATCATATCATCACCCTATCTGCCCAACAAACCATTCTTGCTACGGGTGGTGCGGGCAAGGTTTATATGTATACCTCCAACCCCCATGCTGCGACAGGTGATGGTATTGCTATGGCATGGCGTGCTGGCTGCAAGGTCATGAATATGGAGTTTATGCAGTTTCATCCGACCTGTCTTTACCATGCCTCCGCACCCACCATGCTTTTAAGTGAAGCATTGCGTGGTGAAGGTGCACATCTCATCAACCAAACAGAAAAACGTTTTATGTTTGATTATGATGAACGTGGTGAATTGGCTCCGCGTGATATTGTCGCCCGTGCCATTGACCACGAAATGAAAAAGTATGGGCAAGACTGTATGTTCTTAGATGCCAGACATTTGGGCAATGAACGCATTTCAGAACACTTCCCCAACATTCATCAACGATTGATGGAATTGGGTCTGGATATGCGTGAGCAAATGATTCCGATTGTACCTGCGGCGCATTATAT
>JAUZQR010000030.1 GCA_030950865.1 Mariprofundaceae bacterium
GTAAAAAATAAGGTCATGAACACCAACAGAGCTATCAATGCTAAACCCGTCATATCGCCTGGAATCAAACTATGCGCCAGCCATACTGCCGCACCTGTATCAGATAATGCCTTACCAATAGCAATAGCACCGCCGTACATCAGCACCACACTCCATGATACATGCTGCTCAATAGCTTTCCATGCCACCAAACGCAATGCAAACATCACAACAACGGCAATCAAAGAAATACTCGCCAATGTATTGGCATGCCCAGCCAGCATCCATGCCAATACCGTGCATAAAAACAACCCCGCCATCAACCAGCCTTTCACACCAAGACCACCCAATTCAAGTCGTCGCTGGGTAAAACGATGGCGTACAGCTTGTAAATCCAAGGTCACAAATGAGGTCATGCGCAACAATAAATACAAAGCAACGGATAACACGCCAATCACCAATGGCAACGCAGCTAATGTCCATTGTAAAAATGAGAACGAATGCCCTGTAAGTTCAGTACTCAAAGCAAGTGCCAAAGGTCCACGAGCGCCGCCAAGCAAAGTTGTAACACCGCCAATAATCGCACCCCACGCTAGGGCAAAAAAGATAGCTTGCGCATAAGCATGACCTCTTTTCAAACCCAAACTTCGCACAATTTCCCAAGCAATCGGCAAAAATAATGCTGCCACAGCATGCTCTGGCATCACACATGCCATCAAAGCAGGAAGCAGTAACATCGCACATAAAAGTTGTTTTGGGCTATGTGCAATACGATCCAGCATGCCCAATGCCACACGCTCGGATAAACCACTTTGCATCACACCTGCAACCAACATAAAAGCACCGAGAATAAAAAACACCGCAGGGTTACCAAATAAGGCAAATACGGTCGAGGCTGACATGACCCCAAGCATGGGTAACAGAGCCATGCCTAATAAGGATGTCACCGCCAGAGGCAGTAATTGCGTTACCCACAATATCAAACATAACAAGAAGACAAGTAATGCCTGCCAACCTTCTAAACTTAAACCTTCAGGCACATCGGAAACAGCCCCAATGGCAAATGCCATCACAACCACCAACATAGCCACAAATGGTGCGGCTTGTGCCGCTAATAGGCGGTGAAAAGGCCTATCATCAGTTTTTTCACCTTTGCCAACACGCACATGCCTGCGTAAACCATCCAACCATCCACCCCAATGCCTGCCAAATGATGAGACTACCCAGCGTTCAGCTATGGCAGGTTGGTTGCCATCCAACACGCGGCTTTCCATGGGTGTTAATACACGCCCCATATCACGCAATCTATATGTCGGAAGACCCGATGTTTCCAATAAATGATATTGCAACAACAATGCATTTTCTACATCATCCAAAGCTGGAATCTTCACATCCTGTAACGGTGTGCCTGGTAAAGGTCGGAATGGAATCAATAGTGGCACAATACCTTTATCTACCAACACCTTCAGACCAGCCAATGTTGATTCCAAAGGCTCCAAACCAACAATCAAATGGCTAACAACAGCACCTGATCGAAATACTTTATTCGCATGCTGCAAGGCATGCCAAATAGCATCTTGCCCACCTTGACTCTCTTTACCCGGACAAATTTCCGTAAAACGATTCGCATCAAATACTTCCAAATTACAAATAAAAATATCCAAGCCAGCAGCATACAATGCATCAATGACACTTACGTCTTTCGGCGCAACTGTTTCCAAAGCAATTTGTCTATGCCCCAAATGCCTGCGCAATAAAGCAATAACAGGAATCAACCGTGACAAACCCACATCATCATTGGGCGTGAATCCGTTGTATAAATAGACCGTATCCACCTCACGCTCATCCAAGGCTGCCAGTACCACTTCCACCAACTCCAAGGCATCACGCAATGGCGGTTCTTTCTCATTTAACATTGAATCAAACTGGCAATAAGCACACGCTTGACCAGGCTTAGAGAAAAAACCACAGCCCATAAATGGCTGTAAAATCAATAATCGATCATGCAAAGAAGCAAAACTTCCCATGCGCGAACCTTTACGCGTCAACTTACTGTAAAAAGCAGGTGCTTCAACCAGTTCAACCGTTTCCGATTCACCACCGCACGACATAATGGCTTTACCATTACTACCAAGCTTTAACGAAAAACCACTGGCTTCTGTATAAGGCTGACCCACAGGTACGGAACAAAAATGTCCACTGGGCAAACGTACATCCAATGTCGATTCTGCACTGTTGGATTGTGCCAGCCAACGTGAACTATCAGGCAATCCATCAGGCAATGCCAAACCACGGCTCACCAAAGAAAGCTTGGTACGCCCAGGGTTAGAAAAAGGATGCAGGTCGTCAGTCATTTAGATTTGAGAAATCTTCTCTACCACAATACGCCACTGTGTATCAGAGAGTTGCTCTTTCACATGTACTTTTTGACCTTGCTCTTCCAAGGATAAAGGAACATTTTCAATCGGAGCGCCATCATCAAGGATGACTTCCAATTGCGAACCAATTGCCATGGTTGATAACTTAATCTTCGTTTTCACAAAGTTCATCGGACATGCCACACCTGATAAATCTAAACTCACCACATCCGAGGAAGATTCAGCTTCAACCGCTTCTTCTACCGCTTCACTGGCATCAGGCACCGCTGCAAAACGTTTATCTGCCAAAGCAACCCATGCACCCTGCACGTCTTTAAGCTTGGTTACACCTGCCGCAGGATCTGCCAAATCAATACTCATCAATGCTCCCTGCACAGCATTAAAATGTTTCATGACTTCTGCATCACTACCCGCATTCGTCATTAACAAAGCAAACACATCTGAATCATCTTCAGGTGCTTCTCCATACGCCACCAAAAATGCTCTCGCAGTCGAAATCGCAGAACGACGCAAGGCTGTTTGAGCTTCTGCCCAAAACATTGCATCAACATGTGCGCGTGCAATCAATAATTCATATTCAGCTTCAGAAATCAGCGCATCAGACATGCTCAATATGGCACCTGCACACTCACCCTTCTTATTGCCTTTGGTATTAAAAGCTTCATTTTCATTCCAGTCGTAAATAAGCCCTTCAACTTCACCTGCATCTGCCTTAAATGGTGCAAGAATTTCGGATAGCCCTTCTTTACCCAAACGCCCAGCCCAGTCATGCATGGTTTCAGTGTCTTTACGCCCATCTTTATAAGCATTTAACACTGCAATACCTGCTTCTGGTGCATGTTTGGCTGGCACCCATTCTGAAGCAAAGGCAAACGGTTGCCCTGCCACGCCAGAGCCACCCACATGCAACTGATAATGTGGCACTGGCTGACCAGCAACCTTCTTCGCCATACCATGAAAACCCAAATCTGCAATATGATGCCGACCACAAGAATGCTGGCAGCCTGATGCCTTCACCGTGATGCCTGCCAGCGTACTATCTTGTTTCAAATCAACCATCATGGGTTGTAAAGCCTGAGCCAAACCACGACTGGAAGTAATGCCCAAACGGCATGTTTCCGTGCCAGGGCAAGCTGTAATATCAGAGATACCACGCGCAAAAGAAGTTGGAATACCCGCATTGCCAAGCATCTCCACCACATCTTCAACCTTTTCGGCATCCACGCCGACAATAATCAAGCCTTGTTCAGTAGTGATACGCAACGCTTTGGTCGCGCCCAAGCGAGCCGCTTCTGCTACTGCACGACATTGCAAAGGTGTTAAATCACCACGAAATACATTTAAAAGAATCGATTTCTTGCCATCATGCTGGTCAACAATACCAGACTCATTAAACGGCATAGCATCGGTCGGTTCTCTCCAATTCGCTTCAGCATAACCCGCATCATCTTTATGCGTTGATTCAATCACTGCACGTTGTTTTTTGTATTCTTCTACAAACCCTTCCGCACCCAACTTCTGCATCACGTACTTCATACGCGCACGAGCGCGGCGTTTGCGATCAGAGAATTTGAAGTGAATGCGCATCAACGCTTCTCCAACCAGAAGAATATCTGATTCTTCAATAAATTCTTCCAATAAAATTGCAGGCACAGGTTGCGAAGATAATCCGCCCGCCGCCCAAACCTTAAAACCAGCCTTGCCATCTTTGTGTGTGGCAATAAAACCAATATCGTGCATACCACCCAAACCACAATCGGTATCACAGCCAGAAAAAGTCACTTTAAATTTACGTGGAAACTGCTGAGCCAATGGATGGCGTAAAAAATATTCCGCAAACTTACGCGCATGTACACTCACATCGGCATGCTCCGCTGGGCACTGACCTGCCAAGAAGCATGAAGTCACATTACGCACTGTATTGCCACAGGCTTCACGTGAGGTTAAACCTGCACCATCCATTTTTCTCAAAAATGGCACAACATCATCAAGGGCAACAAAGTTCACTTGAATATCTTGGCGCGTGGTAATATGCACCACCTTTTCAGGTGTTTCAGTCAACGTACCATCTGTTGGCAGACAACCACCATAAGATTCCGCACAATCACCCAATACTTCCAAT
>JAUZQR010000300.1 GCA_030950865.1 Mariprofundaceae bacterium
CTTTCGCCCTGCTCAAACACTTTGCCCAGGCCGCTGCCTGCCAAGGCATATACAAAAGTCGCAGGAATAATGCCAAAGAACGTTGCCACTAGATAAACACGCAACGGTACACCCAGAAAAGCAGGTGCAAGATTCACCAAAAAGAATGGGAATATCGGCACAACACGAAGAATAAACATATAACTCCATACATCTTCTTCAAAGCCTGCTTGCAACTTTTTCACCGTATTCCCTGCTTTGGCAAGTAAGAAGTCACCTAGGGATGTCTTCGCAATAAGAAATAAAATCGTTGCTCCCAAAGTTGCACCAGTGACCGCCATGGATGTTCCCCAAACAGCGCCAAACAAAAAGCCGCCACTTAAAGTCATTACCAAACCGCCAGGTAATGATAATGCCACCACCAAGATATAAATACTGATATACACCAACGATGCCATCATCGGGTGTAGGCTCACCTGTTCCGCCAAGGCATGCCTGTGCTCTGCCAAAGCATCAAAGCTTAAGTATTGCCTCAAATCCAATATAAAAAATATCATAATCGCTACTACAATCAACAATATCGGAATAAATCGTTTTAATGTATCCATAGTCATTCTACCAACAAACGGTAATCAGGTGTTGGATTTAAAGGGCAAGAATAAAGATACTCACCTTTTTTTAACGTAATGGCATAATCTTTAAACCCGTTAGTTTGAATATCTCCTCCTGATACAGATGGTAACGTAAAGCGCCCCAAACCCTTACCGCGCAACCAGAAACCCAAAGTATAAGGCACATCACGGTTGCGAACTCGAAAAACATAAGCACCAGGCTTCAAATGCAGTATTTCGCTCAAAGCCAATCGTTTATCCTGTGTTCGCTGATTAATAACAACACAATCTGCTGCTTTTTTTGTTTGAAATGCATAATCCTGAGATTCTACTTCCACAAACTGGCAAGCTGTCTGAGTTAACTCAATAATGACAGGTTCAGCCAATGCCTGCCCACTCGCCAATAACGATAAACCCATCACGCCTAAAAACCACACATGCATCGCCAACTCCTTTATTGTTTTGTGGTGGTCGCCATGTTTTCTTTTCAATTACACGCCTTAGATAACTTTATGTCACGCACCTTGATATATTCGTTATTTACCAGCAACAACACCATTGGGATGTAACTCATTTACCTCACAGCAAACATCTTCACCTTGAAATTCACATGGAATATCAATACAAAACTTACTTCCTTCACCCAACTTACTACGCACATGAATATCTCCACCCAATAACGTAACAAAGCGTTGTGCAATGGATGTTCCCAGCCCCGTACCTTCGGATAACCCATGTGCGTGCTGGTGAACCTGTTTAAATGGGTCAAAAATAGAATCCAACTCTTCTTCTGGAATACCAATACCTGTATCCTCAACCTCTATCATCAATCGCGTTGGGCTTCTGGATAGTAATACAGCTACATGCCCAGATTCCGTAAACTTCACAGCATTGGCAATAATATTCAATAAAACCTGACGCAAATGAATATCATCCGCAAAAACTTTCTCAGGGACATGTTGAATTTTATAATAAAAATCTAGCCCCTTACTCTTGGCACGCATGGAAAAATTCCGCATCACACCATCAAGCAATTTTTCAATACTAAATAGCTGGCAACGCACTTCCATTTTTCCAGCATTAAGTTTCGATAAATCCAACACATCATTCACCACAGCGCGTAAGGATTGTGCTGCTTGTTTTGCCAGTATTAAATTCTCTTGATGCTCTTGATTAAGCCTAGCCTCAGATAATAAATCCAAGGTGCCCATAATACCATGAATAGGAGTTCTTAACTCATGACTCATTAAAGATAAAAACTCGCTCTTTGCCTCGTTCGCCTGTTCTGCTTGCAACCTTGATTGCTCAAGCTTCAAGCCTGTACGTTGATGTTCTGCAACTTCGCTTCTTAACTCCCTAATCAATTGATTATTTTCATAACGCATACCTATCGATGTTGCATAACGGAAAAAAAATATCCTCCCTAAATAGATAAGCACTAAAACAGCAACAATCTCAGCAAACCCTAAGCTCACTGAAAGTTGTTCGTGTAATGCAAACAAACTAATCGCAGCAGGTAAATTCATCCCTACAAAAAATAATATCGACAAACGGCATACAACCAGAAACAACATGGCAAATGAGGTGCTTATAAGTATAAAAGATAAGATCACTTGCAAAGTAAGTGGCACATAAAATATAAAAAATGCTACCCCAATACCCAAGGCACTCGCATAAGCAAGCGTCACCCATGTGAAACGCAATAAATAATCACGTACGTTACCTTTATCAATAAGTTCTACACTTGAGGGTAATGAGAGTATGCGAAAAACATTCAGGACATAGAGCAAACCGCCCCAAAGCAATAAGAACGAGGTGTCAATGTGTTGCCATAATAACCCAACCACAATTGCGACCACCGCAAAAGGCGCTAAAAAAACATACCGCCCTAACGTAAAGTCCGATAAAAATACTATATAAACATCCCTATCATATGGGATGTCAAAAAACAGTTTATCTTTTAGCAAGCGAGTGCTCTATACATCAAGCAATACACCGCCAAAACCTTCCAGCGCTTCTTTCACAGCCACAAGAAATCCAACAGCTTCTTTACCGTCAATCAAACGATGATCATACGACAATGCCAAATACATCATGGGACGAATAACCATTTGATCATTCTCTACAACCACACGTTTTTGAATCGTATGCATGCCCAAAATGGCTGATTGTGGCGTATTTAAAATGGGTGTGGAAAGCATAGAACCAAATACACCACCATTGGTAATGGAGAATGTGCCACCTTTTAAATCATCAGGCATAAGCCCGCCCTCACGAGCCTTTGTTGCCAAGCTCACAATACCCTGTTCAATCTCTGAAAAACTCATCAACCCCGCATCTTTTAATACAGGAACCACCAATCCATTTTTCGTAGAAACAGCAACACCCACATCCATATAGTTGTGGTACAGCACATCTTCACCATCAATATAAGCATTAATCGCTGGATATTTTGATGCTGCGTACACACATGCTTTCACAAAAAATGACATAAAACCAAGTTTTGCACCATATTTATCCATAAATGCATCTTTGTGATGATTCCGCATATCCATCACATACTGCATATTCACTTCATTAAATGTCGTCAGCATGGCAGCTGTGTTTTGAGCTTCTTTTAGACGTGTTGCAATGCGTTTGCGCAAACGAGACATCGGCACACGCTCCACAGTACGCTCATGCATCGCATCACTTTCTGTAGCAATAACAGCCTGAGCTTTTACCTTTTCAACTACAGTCTTAGCCTTTTGTTGCGCTTCTGTTTTTGCATCTGGTTTTGTAGCAGCCTTACTTTGTTTTACGGGTGTTTTTTTAGGTTCTTTTGCAACAGTTTTTGGCGCAGGCTTGGCACTGACTTTTACAGATGTATCCAGTACACCAATGACTTCACCTGGCTCCACCATACTATCAGCTTCTTTTAAGATGGATTTCAGAACACCTTCTTCAAAAGCCGTAATTTCCATGGTTATTTTATCACTTTCAATTTCAGCCAACACATCATCGACCAACACCTCATCGCCTTCTGACTTCAACCATGAAACCAGTGTCGCTTCACTTTCAGACTCACCCAAACTTGGTACTTTGATTTCAATATCCATGATTTCCCTCACCCCGATTATGTTCAGTATATAGCATATGATTATTCCGTAGGAACATTTTTTGCAAATGCCTTATCCAACAAATCACGCAACTCTGCTTTATGCCGTGCCATCGAACCTACCGCTGGCGCAGCCAATGCAGGTCGGCTAATACGATAAAGCTTCTGTGTATCCAAAAGAATACGACGTATCTCACTGTTAATCTGCATCCATGCCCCTTGGTTTGCAGGCTCTTCTTGTACCCAAAAGACCTCTTTCGCAGCACTATAAGCATGCACAGTTTCGCGCAATAATTCCGCTGGAAATGGATATAGACGCTCAACACGAACAATCGCTATACTCTTCATGACTAAACTTTCGCGCTCTGCCAATAAATCATAATAAACTTTACCTGAGCACAATAACAAACGCTGACAAGAAGCGGCTTTTATCTTCGTATCACTTTCAGCAATGACAGGTTGAAAATGTCCTGATGTAAAATCTTGCAAGGGTGAAAAAGATGCTTTCAAACGCAACATACTCTTCGGACTCATCACCACCAATGGTTTGCGCGTAGCAATCATTGATTGGCGACGCAATAAATGAAACACCTGCGCAGGAGTCGTAGGGCAAATCACTTGCATATTATCTTCTGCACAAAGTTGCAGAAACCTCTCCAGACGAGCGGATGAATGTTCTGAACCCTGCCCCTCATAACCATGCGGTAACCAAAGAACCAAACCCGACATACGGCTCCACTTGGATTCACCTGCCGCAATAAATTGATCCATCACAACCTGTGCGCCATTGGCAAAATCACCATATTGTGCTTCCCAAATTACCAAAGCACGTGGTTCTGCAACCGAATAACCATATTCAAATGCCATCACTGCCAATTCAGAAAGCATACTATCCACCACAATAAAGTGGCTCATATGACCATTTTCTACTTGTTTTAAAGGAACAACACTCTTGCCTGTTTTCTCATCATAAACGGTTGCATGACGATGAAAAAAAGTTCCGCGCCCAGAATCTTCCCCTGATAACCGAATCCAACCACCTTCAGCAAGCAGCGTCGCATAAGCCATCACTTCGCCACAGCCCCAATCTGCAAATGTTTGACCTTGCATCATTTGCAGGCGTGCATCATAAATTTTCTCAACCCTTGGGCTTAGACTAAATTCATCAGGAACCGCATGCGCGCGCCTAGCTAAATCTTCTAAGACCTTACCTGCAACGGCTGTCTTAGGTTCGCTTGCACCATTACGCACATAACCTTGCCAACGACCACCCAAGCTATTCACACCATGCGGTTGCGTGACACCTTCTTTACGAAATTTATCCAAACATGCGATATAAGACTGTTTCCTTTCTTCGGCTTCATCGGCAGTCATCACACCATCATCAATCAATTGCTGGCGATAAATTTGCTCAACGGTGGAATGTTTAGAAATCTCGCGATACATCACAGGTTGTGTTACTTCAGGAGAATCTGCTTCATTGTGACCATGGCGGCGATAACACACCAAATCAATCACCACGTCACTGCGAAACTGGTTGCGGTATTCCATCGCCAAATCCATCACCAAACAACACGCATCAGGATCATCTCCATTCACATGCAGAATCGGTGCCTGCACCATTTTAGCAATGTCGGTGCAATATAATGTGGAACGTGAGTCATAGGTATTGGTGGTAAAACCAATTTGATTGTTGACCACAATATGAATGGTGCCACCTGTACGAAAACCACCCAACTCACCCAAATTTAAAGACTCAGCCACCACGCCTTGCCCTGCAAATGCCGCATCACCATGCACCAACACACCCAATACCTGACGACGAGCTTTATCCTTACGTCGGCATTGCCTTGCACGCACACTTCCGAGCACAACAGGGGTAATAATTTCTAAGTGTGATGGGTTAAACCCCAAAGATAAATGTACCACACCACCAGGTGTTTCAATATCTGATGAAAAACCCAAATGATATTTCACATCACCTGAACCTGTTGGCGTTTCATCTTGTAGTTGTGCGCCTTCAAACTCAGCAAAAATATCTGTTAATGATTTACCCAAAACATTGGCAAGCACATTCAAACGACCCCGATGAGCCATGCCAAGAATAATCTCTTTTACACCTGTCATGCCACTTTTTTGAATCAACCTATCCAACATTGGAATCAGGCTTTCACCACCTTCCAAAGAAAAACGTTTTTGCCCCATATAACGGGTATGTAAAAAGTGTTCAAAAGCATCCGCATGCATCACATGCTCAAAGGTTCGCTGCCGAGTTTTAGCACCTTGACCTTGACCGCCTTGCATATTTTCCAGTCGTTCAAACAACCAGTGTTTCTTAGCTGAATTGGCAATATGCATCAATTCAGGACCGATACTTCCAGCATACGCACGCCGCAAACGCGCTAAAATATCACGCAATGGCAAATGCTCCTCACCTGCCATATCACCCGTTGGAAATTCATAATCTAAATCTGCATCAGACAAACCATAATAACTCAATTCTAATTCGGGTCTAGCTTGCGGAATATTCAAGCTCAAAGGGTCAAGGTTCGCTTGTGTATGCCCATAAACACGCCAAGCATGAATTAAATATATCGCACGCGAAGGATATTCAACAGGGTAACTATCACATGGCGTATGCCTGGATGTTTTTGATGAGGTGTATATTGAACCGTTTGTGGAACCATTTAGTCGCGCAGTGGATGCCATTTTACTAAGCATCGCTCCATGCTTCACAGCACCTATATCAGCTGCATCGCCCGATTCAAAAATCGCCTGCCAATGTGCTGAAACTTGACTGGGTGAATCCAGCCATTGCTCATACAAAGCTTCAAGCCAAGCTCCGCCTGCTACAAAAAGTTCTTCCGAGTCATGCAATAATATTTCAGGCTTTTTGCTCACACACCCTCCCTGATGTTACTTAGACAAGCTTACTCTGATTTATTATATAGACAACATCATCAAGAAAGCAACGCCAGTGCCTGCCTGAAAAAGTCTAAAGTCAATCATAAACCTTACTCTCACCCATACTTTAAATGATACCAAAATAATCCCAAATACTCATATAATGCTTGCCCTGAATCAGAAAAGACTGTCCAGCGTGGTATAAAACTACGCATATCATAACTC
>JAUZQR010000301.1 GCA_030950865.1 Mariprofundaceae bacterium
CGCAACAATAAGAAGGGCGAGCAAAGATAGGGTTCGAATCAATGACTTAAGCATCTGCGCATCATACAAAGCAAAGCAAGACAAGACAAGGTAGGCATTGCAACAAAAATGACTCAAAAATTCAGGGCAATCGCATTAAAATGAGGTTTATAAAGCTCGTCATCCTCGCGCATGCGGGGATGACGGTCAATACGGCTGATTTCTAAACTTAAAGAAAGACAAAAAGGATAAAGGCTTTTTGAGAAATGAGTGAAACATGGGAAGTTTTAATGCGATTGCCCTGCTCAAAACTTCCTATCAAAGCAGTGTTTTATAGCGTGTATTTGTATAGAAAATAAAATATTTTCACACTCATGTTATTCAGTTTGAGACATTTACACTGATTTTATCTATGATTCACAAAAAATAAGCGATTAACCGACCTTTTGGAGCATGACAGTGTCTGAACAGAAACCCTTTGATTATAAACATACCGTTTTTTTACCGAAAACTGATTTCCCAATGCGCGGCAATTTACCCGTAAATGAGCCGAAACGCCTTGCGAAGTGGGAAGAAGCCAACCTTTATGCGCAAATTCGTGAAGCACGTAAAGATGCACCGAAGTTTATCCTGCATGACGGTCCTCCATACGCCAATGGCTCGATTCATATTGGGCATGCCGTCAATAAAGTGCTTAAAGATATTGTGGTTCGCTCACGCACCATGATGGGCTTTGATGCGCCGTATGTACCTGGTTGGGATTGTCATGGCTTGCCGATTGAGCTGAAAGTCGAAGAGAAATTTAAAAAAAAGAAGCGTAAAAAAGAAGACATCACCGATAGCGAGTTTCGTTCTGAATGCCGTGAGTATGCCAAGGGTCAAATTGATATTCAGCGTGAAGAATTCAAACGCTTGGGCATTACAGGCGATTGGGAAAATCCATCTGTCACCATGGATTATCAATTTGAAGCCAATACCGTACGTGAAATTGGCAAGTTTTTGGGCAATGGTGGTTTGTATAAAGGTGCAAAACCAGTGCATTGGTGCGTGTCTTGTGCCACGGCTTTGGCAGAGGCGGAAGTTGAGCATGAAGATCACACATCTTCATCTATCTTTGTAAAATTCAAATCTGGAGAAGATTTAAGCGATATTGATTCGGTATTAACTGGCGATATATCCGTGGTCATTTGGACAACCACACCCTGGACGATTCCCGCAAACTTGGCCGTCTCTGTTGGCCCTGACTTGGATTATATTGCTGTCAAAATAACCGACGCTGCTGAGTGTGAAAACCTAAAAGCTGGCGAAGTCTTAATTCTCGCAGAAGGGCTTGCCGAAGATGTGCTCGCTGAAATCGGCATCGTTGCTGAAACCGTAGCGCATTTCAAAGGTTCCACTTTAGAAAACCATAAGTTTCGTCACCCCTATTTGGATCAAGATGCACCCATCTTAGTCGGTGATCATGTCACTCTCGATGCGGGTACGGGCTGTGTGCATACCGCACCAGGTCATGGTCAAGAAGATTACGAAGTCGGCTTGAAATATGGCTTGGAAGCATTTAATCCTGTTAATGATCACGGTATTTTTGAGCCTGCAACACCTGTGGTCGAAGGTCATCATGTATACAAAGCCAATGCGATAATGGTGGAACATTTGCAAAGCTGCGGCGCATTGCTTGCAACCGATCAAATCCGCCATTCCTACCCACATTGCTGGCGTTGTCACAAGCCATTAATTTTCCGCGCGACACCACAATGGTTTATCTCAATGGATAAAAATAATTTGCGCGATAAGGCTTTGGCAGCGATTAAAGAAACAGCTTGGACACCTGCATGGGGCGAAAATCGCATTCGCGGCATGGTGGAGCAACGCCCTGACTGGTGCGTTTCTCGCCAACGCAATTGGGGGGTGCCAATTACTGCAATCAAGTGCACATCTTGCAATTCCCATGCTGTAACCACACCTGAAATTGTCGAAGGCATTGCCAAACAAGTCGAACAAGCTGGCGCAGATGTTTGGTTTGCCAAAGCTGTGAATGATTTTTTACCTGCTGACACAACTTGCCCTGAATGTAATGCTTCTGAATTTGAAAAAGAAACCGACATTTTGGACGTTTGGTTTGATTCAGGTTCAACACATGCTTGCGTTTTAGAGCCTCGTGAAGACTTGCAATCGCCTGCTGATTTATATTTGGAGGGTAGCGATCAACATCGCGGCTGGTTCCAATCATCTTTACTTGAATCCATTGGCACACGTGGTGTTGCGCCCTTTAAAGCAGTGTTGACCCATGGTTTTGTGGTGGATAAAAACGGCAACAAAATGTCCAAGTCCAAGGGCAATGTGGTTGCGCCACAAAAAATCATCAATCAAATGGGTGCTGATATTTTACGCCTATGGATTGCCTCGGCTGATTATTCGGCAGATATTCGCATTTCCGATGAAATCATCAAACAACTTGCTGAGTCGTATCGCCGTATTCGCAATACGATTCGTTTCTTATTAAGCAATATTGAGAACTTTGATAGCTCGCAATCTGTGCCATTGGAACATCGCAATAAGTTGGATCAATGGGCGATGCATAGGTTGGCAGAAGTCTCAAAAAATGTTCAAGCATCATATGAAAAATATTACTTTCATCAAATTCACCAAGAAATTCATAATTTCTGTTCCGTGGATTTGGGCGGTTTCTATCTCGATATTATTAAAGATCGTTTGTATTGCGATGCCTCTGATTCCGCACGCCGCATGTCTGCACAATCAACCTTGTATGATATTGCTCATACCTTGGTGCGCTTGATTGCACCGATTATTCCGATTACTGCCGAAGAAATTTGGGCGTTCTTGCCTGATGCGAAAGCAGAAAGTATTCATATCCAAAACTTTGCCACTGTTTCTGATGTCAGCATTGATGAGGGGGCTTGGGAGAAATTCTTTACCATGCGCGAGCAGGTGAATACAGCCATGGATGTAGCGAAGAAAGATAAGGTTGTAGGCTCTTCTATTGCGGCAAAAGTAAGTGTACCGAATCTAGATTTGGCGTTTCCTGAAAACTTGGGTGAAAGCTATGAACAACTGTTGATTGTGGCAAAAGCCGAAGCGGGCAATGCACTTACAATTGAAGCTGCCGATGGCATCAAGTGTCCTCGTTGTTATGTGGTTAGCCAACC
>JAUZQR010000302.1 GCA_030950865.1 Mariprofundaceae bacterium
GCGCATATCTTGCTCAACAATGCCTTCAGAACCATCCAGAACCATCACCGCAGTATCTGCACGACGAAACGCTTGTACTGCTTTCACACGTGCTACAAATTCAATTACATCTGAAATACGACCATGTTTGCGTTGCCCTGCTGTGTCCACCAAACGCACCACATCATTGCTATCAAATGCACCATAGGGCATATCCATATCAATGGCATCGCGTGTGGTTCCAGCAATCGGACTCACCACCATACGATCATAACCCAACCACGCGTTTATTAGTGTTGATTTACCCACATTCGGGCGACCAATCACCGCAATACGTGCCAAAGGTTCAACATCTTGATCAGAAATAGCACCAAAATCTGGTAATACAGATTCCAAATGAGATACCAACTCCCGCACGCCATGACCATGCATCGCCGATACTGGTTGTGGGTCACCCAACCCAAGTGAGAAAAAATCCATTTCAGCATCAGGGTTTTCAGCCTTATTCACCACCAACACCACATCCAAAGAAGCACGGCGCAATTTATCGGCAATACCTGCGTCCACTGATGTTGCACCTGCTTGAGCATCCACCGCAAAGATAACCAAATCTGCAATATCCAAAGCTGCTTCTACCTGACTATCAATAGCAGGCTGCATGGTATTATGTGCATCTTCACCAATGCCACCTGTATCAACAAGCACCACAGGGCTATCGCCCAACAAACACTCCACCTCAAGGCGATCCACAGTCACACCTGGACGATCACCAACAATAGCTTTGCGCTTACCAACAATGCGATTAAATAAGGTAGATTTGCCAACATTGGGGCGACCAACAATGGCAATAACGGGTAGTCTTTCAGACATACTTTATCACCAAAGGATTAATGCAATAAATACAAGCCACCCAAGCTTGTATGCACCAATACACCATTGGGAGTCACAACAGGCGCACGATCAATCGAGCCAGGAAGCTCAATGCTTGCTTGCATATGCCCAGCTTGATCCAAGCGAAACACGCTACCTTGGCTATCAGCCAACCAAAGTGAATCATGCCACATTACAGGACCAACCAACTCAGCATCTGTTAATTTTTTCTGCCAGAATATAACACCCGTATTTCGTTCAATCGCTTGGAATAAGCCATGTGAATCAGCAGCATACAAACGTTCACCATCTACCAAGGGTGCAGATTTAAATGATATTACATGCGAAAATAGTGTGTGCCCATCATTCGAATCTAAAGCAAACACCTCACCTTGATAAAAAGAGAACAACACCAAATTTTTACCTGTATTGCCACCCCACGTTAGTTCTGGCATCCAAACAGGTATGGCTTGTGGTGCTTTCAAGTCTGCCAAATGAGCTGCATCAGTATCCAACAATAACTGTTTACGCCAAATCAAATCACCTGTTTGAGCATCCAAAGCTACTGCATCTCCAGTTGTCAACAAAGCATAGATTCGACCATTATGTAACAATGGCGATGTATTCAAATACAAGCCCAAACCACCCGCTTGCCCCGAAAAACTCCATACCTTCTCACCATTCGCATTAATACGATAAATACGATTATCCGTGCATTGCACTAAGACATCTTGATCAACAGTCACTGGCATACCTGTAAGTGGTGACGATAAAGAAAACTGCCAAGCAATTTTACCAAGCTGTGCATCAATTGCATATAATTGAGCATCCGTATCACCCAGCACAACCAAGCCTGAAGAAAGTGCTACTGCCCCAGAATCTGAGGCTTCAGACAAAGCAATACGGAATGATTCATGACCAGATAAATCATATACATGAGCCCGACCATCACGCCCACCAATCACCAAACGCGCTGTATCTCCTTCACCTGTCAATGCAACTTGTCCATAAGCCAAAGGATCAGCTGGTTTGCGACCATCAACATCGGTAGACCATGCTACCTCAATCGACTTGGGAACAACTACTGTATCCATAACAGCAGCTTTATCGCCCGCCCACCACGAACAAGATGACAAGCCCGCCACAGTCAATATATATATCGCTGTACGCAGCATACGTGATGAATATTTAAACATCGGCATAAATTATGAACCAATCTGCGATAATTTGGATTCAATGTCACTTTTCAACACCGCATCATTGGAAGTTGCATCCAATGCTTTTTGCAAATATTCTTTTTTGCTATCCCCCGAAGATATTTCGGCCAACAAGGCATAACGAAGCTGTTGGTACTGCTCTCCTACCGACTCTTGTAACAACGATTTGCTTTCATCAATTTTATTTTGTGCAATAAAAAACTCAACCAAATCCAAGCGTGCCTGCCAGCGAAATTCAGGTGTTGCATCATCATTTTCAATAACAGCCAACAGATTCTTTTCTGTATCAGCCAAAGGAGCCAAACGAACATGTGCTAAAATAGCATAGCCTGTATTCGCATAGTCTTTTACCACGGCTTCCAGCAAAGCCTGACGTTGTGAGTTATCCACGACGGATAAAGCTTGAAAATACATCATCGCAGCAGACTCTTTATAAGTTTTTTGTTTTTCAGACCATAATCCAGCACCAGCCATTGCCAATAACACAATCACAGCACCCGCAATCAATTGCTGCTGATTTTTTTCGAACCAATTTGTTATTTTAGCCGAACGCATATCACGTTTAAGCTCTTCCATTTCTGCACCTAGCACTGCATCTATGGGAACACCTTCTTGCGTTGGTTCTTCGCTTTGATTCTTTTTAGTCACTTGCATCACCTTTTAATCTGTATCTGATAATAATAGTACGGAGCCACAATAAGCCGCTGCAAGCTAGGGTGCAACGTGCCAGTGTCAACGCGTGATTCACATCAAAGAACCCCTATATTAACATGATTTGAAGGCTATGGCGCAAATCAAATACGATAAAAACAAAAAAGGCTCCATTTCAGAAGCCTTTTCAATGCGTTCATATGATTTAAATTATACCGCAAGTTGCCTTAATACATAGTGTAAAATACCACCATGCTGATAATACTCCCACTCTTTCGGTGTGTCGATACGCACCTGTGCTGCAAATGTAATATCACCAGCAGTGATACGAACTTCAGTCGCACCTGCTTTTACACCTGAAATATTGAATATTTCCTGACCCGTTAGTCCAAGTGATTCTGGGTTTTCTCCCATTTTAAATTGTAATGGAAGAATCCCCATACCCACCAAGTTTGAACGATGAATACGTTCATATGATTCAGCAATCACAGCACGCACACCTTGCAATGCAGGGCCTTTGGCTGCCCAGTCACGACTTGAACCAGAACCATATTCTTTGCCCGCCAAAATAATCGAAGGCACAGATTCTGATTTGTATTGCATTGCAGCATCATAAATACTCATCAATGCTCCCGTTG
>JAUZQR010000303.1 GCA_030950865.1 Mariprofundaceae bacterium
ATTTGATGAGTGCAGGCGAGATTCTAGTACAAGGCACTGCTGATGAAATTATTGAACACCCTGATGCACGGCGTTTGTATTTGGGTGAAAGTTTTAGCATGTAATGGGTGATTCTATCAAACAAAAACAAATTATTATCGCGATGACTGGAGCATCGGGCGCTGCCTATGGCTTGCGCCTCATCCAAAAACTACTGGCTGCTGATATATGCTTGCATGTGCTACTCTCAGATGCCGCACGCATTGTCTTAAAACAAGAGTGTGATTTACTCTTACCTGAATCCCCCAGTGAAACTGCTATTGCTTTGGCTCAACATTTGGGTTGTGATACAAAAAATCTACGTTGTTATGATAAATACGACTGGTTTTCACCTGCGGCATCTGGCTCAAGCAACATTCAACAGATGGTTGTGATTCCATGCTCCATGGGCACGCTTGCTGGCATTGCCAATGGCATCTCAGATCAGTTAATTGAACGTGCTGCTGATGTTATGATTAAAGAGCGTAAGCAATTAATTTTGATGCCGCGAGAAACGCCATTATCCGCCATTCACTTAGAACATATGCTAAAATTAGCCCGTTTGGGTGTGGATTTAATTCCCGCAATGCCAGGTTTTTATCATCGTCCCGAAAGTATTTCGGATCTGGTTGATTTCATGGTATCACGTGTTTTGGATCATCTTCACGTGGATAATACGGAGGCAAAACGATGGGGCGAATAATTGTTTTCTGTCTTGCATTGAGCATCTTATCTGGCTGCACTGTGATTGCAGCAGTGGGTGGTGCGGCAGTAGATGGGGCGGTATATGTTTTCTCATCAGAGAAGAAAAGTTTGCCATTTTCAATGCGTAAAATTCTTGTTGCCACACAAAAAACATTGGATGGCATGGATTTATCAGCCACCCTGATTGAACCTGTAGATAGTGGCTACATCTTAGAATTTTCCAACAACAAGCTTTCGGGAAGCATGAAACTAATAAGTGAAACAAGCCGTCTCACAACAGTTTCAGGGCGCGTATACAAAGGTATGAGTAGACAGAAATCTGTAGAAAATGCTATTTTCGAAGGTATTCAAACAAGCGCATTGGGTGTAAAAAATAACGAGCGGTTTAATTTCAAAAAATATCATTATATTCGTGCCAAAGCATCCGTCACATCACCCAAAGTCGGCTGGTTTGTACCAGGCACAAAACTCAACGTATCACCATCAAAAATAACTGGCTGGTTAAGAATTAAAATGCCGTCTGGTAAACGAGCCTTTTTAAAAGGTCACATGAATAAATAAGACTTACTAAGGGGAAATCTATATGGCATCAAATCAAGTATTGGACGATATTTCAGAAAAAATCGCGAGTGGACTACGTTTGTTGGGTGGGGCAAAACAAGAGGCCGAATCACAGGTACGCTCAATTGTAGAAGGTGCATTGCAACAGCTCGATGTCGTCACCGATGAACGTATGCAGGTGCAAGAAGCTATGCTGAAAAAATCTCAACACGATATGCAAGGCTTAGTCGAACGCATTAAAACGTTGGAAGAGCGTATTAAAGATTTGGAATCAAAAGGTTAACCATGTTAGCCAGACTTGCTTCAGCATCACTGCGCGGTTTGGATGCAGAAGCAGTGGATGTCGAAGTTGATTTATCACGCGGTTTACCTTGTTGGAATATGGTTGGTTTGCCTGATGCATCCGTTCGAGAAGCGCGTGACCGCGTACGCTCAGCCTTACTTAATTCGCACTATGAATTTCCTTTAAGTCATATTACAGTCAATTTAGCGCCCGCAGACAAACGCAAAGATGGTTCGCATTTCGATTTGCCTGTTGCAGTTGGATTATTATGGGCATCGGGGCAAATTCCAGAAGTCCAACAGCCACCATTTATATTGGGTGAGCTGGCATTAGATGGTCGGTTAAACCCAATTTCTGGGGTACTACCATTGACACTTTTTGCCCGTCAAAAAGGTTTTGAGACAATCATTGTCCCACACAGCAATGCTGAAGAAGCCTCTATTGTTGAGGGCATTCAAATCCTTGCAGCAACATCATTATTACAAGTTGCGGAGCACCTATCAGGACAAACACAACTAACCCCTTACATAGCCGACACAGCACCACTATCGAATAAAAAGACAATCCCATTACCTGATATGGCTGATATTCGAGGTCAACATCAAGCCAGACGCGCATTAGAAATTGCCGCCGCAGGCAACCACCATTTACTTATGAGTGGCCCGCCTGGAGTGGGGAAAAGCATGTTAGCTGCGCGTTTACCAAGTATTCTACCAGCATTGAGCATGTCAGAGCGTTTACAGGTAGCGCGTATTTACAGTGTGGCAGGTGAAGCTGGTCGTTCACCTGTATCTTCAACGCCACCTTTTCGTACCCCTCATCATTCAGCTTCTGATGTCGCTCTTATTGGCGGCGGAAGCACACCAAAACCTGGCGAAGTCTCTAAATCCCACTGTGGTGTGCTATTTCTTGATGAGCTACCCGAGTATAAACGTCAAGTCTTGGAAGTATTACGTCAACCTTTAGAAAATGGAGAAGTTTGCATCGCCCGCGCTGCTGATACCTTATCCTTTCCTGCAAAATTCCAATTATTGGCAGCCATGAACCCTTGCCCATGCGGTTATTTGGGACATCCAACACACCCTTGCCGCTGTAATGATGCTCAAGTCAGGCGTTACAAAGATCGCATTTCTGGACCACTGCTGGATCGCTTTGATTTACGTATTCATGTGCCTCCCGTAGAAAAAGAAGCCTTGATGAGTATGCAAACAGGCGAGTCATCACATGTTGTAGCTCAACGCGTGCAAGATGCGCGGAAAATTCAATATAATCGTCAGGGTGAAGGGGTTGTAAACGCACGGTTACAAACCTCTGCACTGGAGAAATTTGCCAAACCAGATCAAGCAGGAGCCAAGCTGTTAGATACCGCAATGACGCGCTTTGCACTTTCGGCTCGCTCATACCATCGCATCCTTAAAGTAGCGCGTACCATCGCAGATTTGGCACAAGAAAAAGCCATTTCTAGCCTGCATATTGCAGAGGCATTACAATACCGTGGTGACGAGGTTTAAATGCCTATATTTGACATCCCCCTATCCCATGCTTTAAATTGACATAACTTATGACAATACATCAAAAAGCCAAACGCGTTCATCAAAGTTACATCCGATCTGGAAGTCAAAAACTTGTCTCAGAATTTTATGTGCGCCTTATGGCTGCCAGTGCGGAAATTCGTAAAAAATTTGAAGGTGTTGATATGGCAGAGCAGGCCTCATTGCTCTCTCATGCCATTGTCATGTCATTTTTATTCATTGATAAAAATCAACAGGTTGCTAAAAAATGTCTTGATGGCGTTCGTGCAACACATGCCCAGCATAATCTCAATATTTCGCCTGAACTCTATGATATATGGCTTGAATGCTTGCTTGAAACTGTTGCCCAATGCGACCCGCATGCAAACGATGAGCTACTAAGTGACTGGCATGATGTTATGTCTGTTGCCATCAACCATATTCGAGAAGGTTATTAGCTTCTCAAAGCTTGGGCAATAACGGCAACCATTCGCCATAACTATTAACACAACCTCATCAGGCTTAGCATGGCTTAAAAACTCCTGATTCGACATGCTTAAACCATAAGCTCCTGCCAAAGCAAATACGGCAATAAATTCAGCAAGCGGAAAAACATCCCCTCCTAAGTGCACAATGCAAGCCTATTTAGCAGGCTTGTTATCTGGCATCATATATGCAGGAACGATGCTATGAATACGAAACAAACAAATCTAATCCGCCATCCATGGCAAGTGCCTGTGAGTATTCAGGTCCTAGAGACTCATGCGGCAAATAATGTCACCTACTTAGGCGAATTGGCGGTACATTGTGAGACATCATTTCCCATGGGCACCAAGGTCATGTTAGATATTCAAATACCTGATACAGATGCCAAACTCTCTGGGAAAATCGTCTGGTCTTATCAATCTGAACATGGTTATCTTTTAGGAATATCCTTTCAGAGTCAAAGCGAAGC
>JAUZQR010000304.1 GCA_030950865.1 Mariprofundaceae bacterium
ATGCAGGGAACGTCGCAACAAAGCTTGAACCCGCGCCACCAATTCATCAGGTTCAAAAGGTTTGGGTAAATAATCATCTGCACCTTCATTCAAACCACGAATACGCTCTTCAGTCTGAGCCAAAGCTGTTACCATCACCACTGGCAATGTGCGCAAGGCATCTTGTTTGCGCAACCAACGCAATAAATCCAAGCCACGCACACCTGGAATCATCCTATCCAAAAGCATCAATTTATAGTCATATGATTCGAGCAGTTCAATAGCTTTATGCCCATCACCACAACTTGCCACACTGTATCCTGCACGTTGCAAATGAATTTCCATCAAACGCGCAATGGCAACTTCATCCTCAACAATCAGAATATCTGCATTTTTTATGTCATCTGTCATTTACACCTTCCGACCCAATGCAAACTGATGCATATGGGCATATTCCACTTCTACTTTTAATGCCTTTTCGCTCAACAGCCGAAACATAAAGTACATCAACTGCTGCCCTAACCTTGGTTCTTCCAAAGCAATTAAATCAAAATAGCTTCGTTCCAAGCTTAGCACAACTGTATCTTTTTCCGCTTGGATGGTCGCGGAATGATTGCGTTTGTCATCCAAAAATGAAAATAATCCAAATACGCCACCTGCACGCAAGTTGTCATATCTATAACCACTTTCATCTTCCACGCCAACTTTACCATCCAATATAAGGTACATCTCACCTTCTGCCGCTGTACCTGCATGATAAATAACCTCACCTGCTGTAAAGCATTTCTCTTTCATGCAAGCAAAGAGCAACATCGCATGCTCTTCGGACATTTCTTGAATCAACGGTATATTTTTAAACGTTTCAAAATAAACATTGGATGTCATGGATGACATCAATGCTTCCAACAATACTTCTTTCTCTACAGAACAATCCATTCTTTCTGCTATCATTTTATTTCTCCATCTCTATTAGGTATGGCTGGAAATTATAAGATAACTATGACAACAACATGACAAGATAGCGTTATCACACTGCTGTCATATTGTTGTCATATTTGAACGATACCTTGCCTCCCAACTTTCCTAGGAGGAAACATAATAATGAAAATGAAAACTTTTATTCGCACTGCTGCATTACTAGCTGTAGCTGCTGTTGCAACACCTGCATTCGCAGGCGGCGTAACTGTTGCTAAAGATGGTGACAGCAAATTAAAAATCGGTGGTAAATTCTTTTTGAATGCTACTGACTATAAAGTAACTAAAAATGGCGCAACTGACACCAAAACTCGTAGTGTTGCAGTTGATCGTGCTTATTTCACTGCCAAATATTACTTCGACAAAGATTGGATGATGCGTATCACAACAGATATGGTTGTTGATCCAAATTTGAAATCAAAAAACAGCAATATCTTATTGAAATATGCTTATGTTGAAGGCAAATTGATGGGCGATGCAGTTGTACTACGTTTGGGTCAATCACATACACCTTGGATTGATTACGAACAAGGTCTATGGAAACATCGTTATGTTTCTAAAGTATTGGTTGATACACAAGGCTATGATGCTTCTTCTGATTTGGGTATTGGCTTGAAAGGTAAACTTGCTGATGGTCTTGTAGGCTATTTCGTAACGGCCACCAACGGTGCTGGTTACAGCCATCCAACTACTAAGAAGACAGCAGGTTCTACTGTTGACTTTGATTCCCGTGTAAGTTTTTACCCTGTTAAAGGTCTAACTTTGGATTTCGGCTATCGCACTGGTTATAAAGGTACAAAATCTTTAATTGGCGGCGTGGTGGGCAGCAATACAAAGTCTACAAACTATCAAGTCATGGCATCTTATGGCACACATGATTACCGCATTGGTGCAAACTTCATCAACAACATCGACAAAGTAGATGGGTCTGCAACAAACAAAACCAAAGAAGATGCAATCGCACTTTGGGGTTGGGGTAAATTCAGTGATAATTTGGGTGCCTTTGGACGTTATGAAACAACCAAAGACAAGCTAAATGCTAACTCTGCGAGCCCTCAAAAAGAAGTTCGTTATGTATTGGGTGCTGAATATTTCCCGCGTAAAAATGTAACTTTCTCTGCAGTTTATGATAAAACAAAATTTACCAACCTTGGTAGTGTTCTAGGCAAAACAGAACAAAAAACTCAGTTTGGTCTTTATTCACAGGTTAAATTCTAAAACAAATCAACCCTGTTGATTGCTAAGATAGCCCGCCTTTGTGCGGGCTATTTTTTTGCCTATGATAATGCGTCATGTGTCATAAGACTGTCATAAACACCTGCTACAATGATCACATCATTTGTTGAAAAGTGTGTAACTCCTCGTTGAAACCAAAAAAGCTCGCGCATGTCGCGGGCTTTTTTTTATGCTTTGCGACAATTCTACAACACACTATTACACGCCATGTCATGCCCATGTCACATAGCATATTTATGCTACGCCGCAATCTGAACAAAGGAGTTCAACACATGAAAAAGAATATGATCATGCTTGCTGCAATCGCAGCTACTTGCATCAATATTGGCGCAGCAGAAGCTCGCGACCAAATTCAAATTGTCGGTTCATCGACTGTTTACCCATTCTCTAGCTACACAGCAGAAGCTTTGGGCAACACTACGCATTTCAAAGCACCTGTTGTAGAATCAACTGGTTCTGGTGGTGGTATGAAATTATTTTGCGCTGGTGCTGGTCTAGACACACCTGACTTCACCAACGCATCACGTCGCATGAAGGCAAAAGAGTTTTCCAAATGCCAAAAGAATGGCGTAAAAGAAATCACTGAAATGGTTGTTGGTTATGATGGCATCGCTATCGCACAATCAAAGAAAACTTCTGCTTTCAACCTTTCTCGTCATGATATGATGTTGGCTGTTGCTGCTGAAGTTCCAAGCACAGATGGTTCTCACTTGGTTGCAAACCCATACCATTTCTGGAATGAAATTAACCCTAAATTGCCACACCGTGCGATTCGCATTTATGGTCCACCAGCATCTTCTGGTACTCGTGATGCATTTGAAGATATGATTCTTAAGCATTTGACCAAACATATCGATACTTACACAAAATTGTATAAAGCTGACAAGAAAAAGAATAAAAAATACAAAAAGTACCATAAAGTTCGTCAAGATGGCGTTTACATCCCTTCAGGTGAAAATGACAACCTAATCGTTCAAAAGCTTGCGCGTGATACAGAAGCTTTGGGCATCTTTGGTTATAGCTACTTGGAAGAAAATAGTGACAGCATTGCAGCAGCAACCATTGATGGCGTTGCTCCAACACGGTCTGGACAGAGGAAGATGTTAAACGAGCTCGTCCGTTTTGTTGTCGAAGATGAGTCCGATGGGGATACGTCAAAGGAGGAGTTGCAATGTGAGCTTCTCTTCAATGCGTGCACCATCGTGTGGGACAGAGGACACAGCTTGGTCCCGAGACAGTACTGCGAAGGACTCGCTGAGATTTTGCGTGATGCCGAGCTCTCC
>JAUZQR010000305.1 GCA_030950865.1 Mariprofundaceae bacterium
CATAATCAGCAGGCAAAGCATGGGTTTGTTCACCTATTCGGGCTTGAATAGCATGCTCAATACGTCGCCAAAAGCAATAAGCTTTAAACAGTTTATCTGCTTCATCTTTGGCTATAAAACCTTTCTCTTGCAATAAATCTAAAGCAGATTTTCCTTCTTGCACCCTTAAAGCAACATCACGGCCACCGTGCAATAGCTGCATGGATTGAATAGTAAACTCGATTTCTCGAATACCACCATGCCCACGTTTTACATCAAATCCTTTAGCAATGGGTGCATGACCCGCCTGATTATTGATGCGTCGTTTCATCTCTGCCAATGCTGCAACACTGCTATAATCAAGGTAACGCCGAAAAACAAATGCTGAAATTCCTGCAATAAAATCTTGCCCCAATACTTTATCGCCAGCTACAGACCTAGCCTTGATGAGCATCGCCCGTTCCCATGTTTGTCCATATTCCAAATAATGCGAAAGCGTTGCATCAAGATTTAAACATATCGCAGCACCCTCACCTCCAGGTCGAAGGCGCATATCTACAGGCCAAACCATGCCTGTGCTCGTTTGTTCAGACATTAGCTTAATCAACATACGCGAGTAATGATTATAATATTCTTTGGCAGAAACAGATTTTCTTCCGCCTTCTGTATTGCCACTGCCTTGCCAAACAAATAAAGGATCAACATCCGAACCAAGGTTTAATTCGTAACCACCAAGTTTTCCCAAACCAATGATGCAAAACTTCCCATCACGTAATCTGCCAAAACGTTCTGCGATTAAGCGTTCTGCCATCGACACCGATTGCTGCAACAAACTTTCTGCAACAGCCGTAATCGCATGGTATGAATCTTCAATATCCCCATGCACACCTAGTTCCCACCAGATAATATGCCGCATCGCCCGTTTTTTTAATTGCCTCAAATGATTCATGCACACGGCAAGTTCATCACTGTCACAAACAGGCATCCATGCCTTACTACCATCAGGCAAAACTGCGCTATTTTTATCTTGAAATAGCTGCTGATAATTATCTTTATCTGCTGTTCGCATCAAACTTTCGAATAATGGTGAACACGCCAACAAACGTGTTACATCCGCTTGTAAGTCATTGGGAATCATGTTGGAAAATCCGAATTCATTCAGCTATGCTAATACAACTTAGAAAAAAAGCACGGTCATGCATGGCTCTATGACTATGTTATTACAGAAATAATTTGAGCACAAAGTCAGGCACAGGAAAATACACTTTATTTAATACTTTTATATTTTGATGCTAATTTCTAAATCACAAGAAAAAGCCTACTTAACCGTAAAAAACTTCTGGCTGTGTTGAGCAAGTCCCGCTCCTGCTTCTGTATAAATATTAAAAACAGTATCAACACCACTCTTCATTAGACCTTCTTCTTCATCATGGTAAAGCGATACCGCACTTAGCTTGCCTTTAAAACCTGATTGTCTAATCAGGTTTGCAGCCTCTTTGTTCGCCTCAACATTGGGAACGCACAGAAAAACCCATTCAATAGTCGTGTTCTTTATATCCATTGAAGACCAAAAATCAGAACTGCTCACATTGGCACAATAAGTTTTTCTACCATTTATAATCTGGGCATTTACCACTTGCTCATCAAAATCCAGTCCTACTGCCTTTTTTTGTTCTTCAACAAGATAATCATAAGCGCCGCTACCAACACGACCCATGCCACAGATTAATATCCGCACATTAGCAAGATCAATGCTTGCCCCATCTTCTTTTAGTTCAGAGGCCTGAAATTTTTGTAACATTGTCTGAAATCTAGAAAATAAATCGTCAAAGCGTTTATTAAATGTTGAAGAAATAACAAATGAAACAGCAACCAACAGCGCCATCACAACCAGCCAGTCGGTTGAAATCCATTCTTGCGATACAGCGACAATGGTGACAATAAGCCCAAACTCACTAAAATTTCCAAGCGATATAGATGCTTTGCTCGCAGGATATATTTTTACTTTAAAGCGTGATAACAACAATAAAAATAAACCACTTTTAATCAGCAATAGTATTAATAAGATAGCAACAACCAATAGCGTTGTAATATCAGGCAAGCCAGCCATGCCAATACTCAAAAAGAATCCGACCAAAAACAATTCTTTTATGCCAAACAAGGCTTTGGATAGTTCATCAGCCTTCGCTGTGTTTGCCAGTAAAACACCAAATACCAAAGCACCAAGATCAGCCTTCATATCAACCATTTCAAACAATGAGGCTCCACCCAAAGCCATGGATAAGCCAAAAAGCAACAACAGTTCTCCATGCCCAACCTTGGTCGATAGTTTAATCATCAGAGGTCGTGCAAGGATAATCAATACAATTAAAGCCAATGCCCATAATGATGGTACTTTTGCTTGTGATATGCCCAAATAAAGAACTGCTACCAAATCTTGAATAATTAATATGCCAATGGCGATTTGCCCATACTGAGAAAGAAAATCACCACGTTCTTCAAGCGCTTTAACTACAAAAACGGTGCTTGAGAAAGACAGCGCAAAGCTAAGAACTAGCATATTCATAAGTGATAACTGTTCAAAAAGAGGTAAGCTCATTTCTTTGAGAAGTAACAATGTCGCAATAGATACAATGCCAAATATCAGCATATGCGCCAGAGCACCGCCCCATATTTCAGTGCGAAGAAGCTCTTTTATTTTTAGTTTAAGACCAATAGAAAAGAGCAATAGCGTGATGCCAAGGTCAGCCATTTCGTTAAGAAATTCCCCACCTTGCGCACCAGCATAATTAAGTGAAAACCCTGCTACAAGAAACCCGACAAGTGGTGGCAACCCTACCGCACGACTCAAAGCACCAAAAAGAAAAGCAACAGCTATCCAAAGCGGGTCTTTATAATCAATTGAAGAGAGCATGAATTCCAATTAAGACTCCTGTTGTCGGTATTACTTAAGTTGCAAGCTTGTTCAAAAGCAAGTACGAAAAAAGACCGCCACTTGCGTGACGGTCTTTCATCTTACATTCCACTCTGAATCAAAATTATACTGAGTAGTACATTTCCATTTCAATTGGATGTGGACGCATACGAAGTTCAGTTACATCTTCCATCTTCATAGAGATATAAGCATCAATCATATCATCATCCATCACACCGCCGACTTTCAAGAAGTCACGATCTGCATCCAAAGCTTCCAAAGCTTGA
>JAUZQR010000306.1 GCA_030950865.1 Mariprofundaceae bacterium
ATATAATTACCCACCTATCATAATTATAGCTAATCATTACGCTCAAATTTAAAGCTCACTCATAAGTTTTACGTCTATCAAAATAGCTTTTATAGATGACAAATATGATCGCGATCAGGGCCTGTTGATAACATCGTTACAGGGCAAGCACACACTTCTTCAATGCGTTTAAGCAATGCTTTAGCAGCATCAGGAAGCTTAGTCACATCTTTCAAACCAAAGGTATTGTCAGACCAACCAGCCAATGTTTCATAAATTGGTGTACATTCATCTAAAGCTTTGGCACATGCAGGAATGGATTCCAAACGTTCACCATTGCGTTCATAAGCAACACATAACTTCACTTCTTCCAAGCCATCCAAGACATCCAGCTTGGTGATTGCCAAACCAGTCACGCCGTTGATGCGCACAGCATGTTGAACCACAACAGCATCAAACCAACCTGTACGACGCGGGCGACCAGTGGTTGCACCAAACTCTTGCCCTTTTTCAGCCATATGTTTGCCTGCATTTTTTGTATCACACATGCCATCGGCATTATAAAGCTCTGTTGGAAAAGGTCCTGCACCCACACGGGTGGTATATGCTTTGCAAATACCCAGCACCTCATGCACTTCTTTTGGTCCAACGCCAAGACCAGCAAGAGCAGCACCTGAAACGGTGTTTGATGAGGTTACAAATGGATAAGTGCCATGATCAACATCCAACATCGAACCTTGCGCACCTTCATAAAGAATATTTTTACCAGCTTTAATATTCTGATGAAGAATCAATGGAACATCGGCAGCCAATGGCAACAAACGTTCACGCGCCAAATCCAAAGCTTCCATCACATCAGCTTTAAGCACGGCTTCTGCACCCAAAAACTCCACCAACATGAAATTCACATAACGAAGATTCTCGTCAATACGCGCATCCAAATCATTCGCATTCAAATCCACTAGGCGAATACCACGACGTGCCGTTTTATCTTCGTAACATGGACCAATACCGCGCCCTGTTGTACCAATCTTGCCTTTGCCCTTAGCAGCTTCACGTGCCGCATCCAAAGCACGGTGATATGGCAGAATAAGCTGACAGCGGTCAGAAATACGCAAGCGGTCGTTCACAGGAATATTTGCTTCAAGCAACATATCCAATTCTTCCACCAAACGGAACGGATCAACCACCGTACCATTACCAATCAGGCTAAGAATATTGCTGTGTAAAATACCAGAGGGAATATGATTCAATACAGTCTTCTGATCGCCAATGACCAAGGTATGCCCTGCATTCGGACCACCCTGAAAACGTGCTACAACATCCATTTTAGGCGCAAGCAAATCAACAATCTTTCCTTTGCCTTCATCGCCCCATTGAATACCAATCGCTACTGTATTTGTCATTTTATCCCCAATTTGCCTAAAAAGGCAGAAAAACTATTAAAAAATCAACTAAACTTAACTGCCTACAACCAAGACCAGAGGTCGAACGAAAATCCAGTGGCAGGCATTTCACGCCCATGTGCCTTCATCATTTCATCATAACGCCCACCATGCAATAAAGCACGCGATGAACCATCGGCAAAACCACTGAACACCATACCACTATGATACAAAAAGCGTGGCACAACCGCGACTTCAATTTGAATGGTCACTTCACCTGCCAAACGAGATTCAACTGTTTGCACCAATTGTAACAACTCTTGTGCAGCCGTTGCAAAATCATCATTGATTTGATTGGCTATTGCAGCTAACCAAACATCATCACCCTGCCCTGCTGCCAATGCCATTAATGCTTCTTTATTGGCTTGCGGTAAATCTTCATCAGCGAGCTGGTTTGCCATATCTTCTGGGGAACGTCTTGATAAGGTTTTTACCCATGTTTCAAGTGCTGTTTCGCTGCCCACAGTCAGTGCGCTAATAAGCCCCATATGCCCTACCTGCAATACAGGCGAAGAAAAACCTGCTGCTTGCATAGAAAGCCCAGCAAGGTGCATCACTTCAACATCCCCAGCTTCACCTGAAACACCCAAATACTCCACACCTGTCTGCCATTGCTGCCTAGAGCCTGAACGTGCATCAGGGCGCGCCAACATCACTTGCCCCGAATAATATAACTTCAATTCATCAGAAGATTGCATACGCGTAGCAGCAATACGTGCGACCTGCGGTGTTATATCTGGGCGAATCGCCAATTGCCCAGCATCAGCAGGGTCTGAAAAGACTAAGGTTTGATCGGATAGAAAACGCCCCGCCCCCGAAACCAACGATTGCGGACGCTCAACCAATGGTGGAATAACTTCAGAAAAACCCGCTTTGTTATAAATTTCAAACAAACGAAATTGCAAAGCGCGCAAATTACTTGCCTGCTCTCCAAAAGCATCATCAAGACCAAGGATTGGTTTTAATACACTCACACATCCTCCAATGAAACGTAACGTACTGTTACGACTTTTTCCTATCTCTCATGTTTTTCGATGTCATTCGTACTCGGTTCAGAATCTATACCCACCAAAGCAACCGCTTCAGCCTTACCTTCACGACGACCCAAACGAAAATCACCAATATTGATATTTTCATCAGCCAAAATCGAGCCTAATGCAGCAACAACACCTGGTTTATCATGATTTTCAATAAATAATA
>JAUZQR010000307.1 GCA_030950865.1 Mariprofundaceae bacterium
GTATCTTGTAACTGGCCATCTATCCCCCACATCATGCCAGAAGAGCGAATGGCAGCAGGCATAGAGGCATCAATGATGACATCGCTGGGTACATGTAGATTGGTAATGCCTTTATCAGAATCCACCATGGCAAGTGCAGGATTATATTGATATACAGCTTGAATATCCGCTTCGATAGCTTGGCGCTGCACCTCTGGCAAACTAGCAATTTTGGCATAGACATCGCCCAAACCATTGTTGGCATCGACACCAAGATCGGCAAACACATCAGCATATTTTTCAAACACATCTTTAAAATATACAGTCACCGCATGACCAAAAATAATCGGGTCAGAAATCTTCATCATGGTGGCTTTCAAGTGCAATGATAACAAAATACCACACTTATTTGCATCAGCAATCTGCTCAGCATAAAAAGCACGCAAAGCTTTACAACGCATCACCGAAGCATCAATCACTTCGCCTTGTTGTACATCTAACTTATATTTTAAAACAACATTTTCCCCATCACTGGTATCTAACTGAATACTTACACTATCAGCTTTAGGCAATACAACCGACTGCTCGGAGCTGTAAAAATCACCATCGGACATATGCGCAACATGTGTCTTGGAATCTTTACTCCACTCACCCATCGCGTGTGGATTGTCTTTGGCATACTGTTTCACCGCATCCGCCACACGGCGATCAGAATTGCCTTCTCTCAACACTGGGTTCACAGCCGAACCCAGCACCTTGGCATAGCGTGATTTAACAGCTTTATCTTCATCAGTTTGTGCATCTTCTGGATAATTCGGAATATCAAAACCGTGTGCTTGCAGCTCTTTAATCGCAGCTTGAAGTTGTGGCACAGAAGCACTGATGTTGGGTAATTTAATAATATTGGTATCAGGAAGTTGGGTAAGCGCACCCAATTCAGCCAAGGTATCAGCTTGTTTTTGATGCTCTTTTAAATTTTCTGGGAAATTCGCCAAAATTCTTGCTGCAAGTGATATATCCCTGCTTTCAACATGCACACCAGCAGCTTGCGTGAATGCCTGCACGATAGGAAAAAAAGAATAAGTTGCTAAAGCTGGAGCCTCATCTGTTTTCGTATAGATGATGGTAGACGCGCTTGATGTATGTGAAGTCATTTTAATCCTGTTACAATGATTTGATGCGCGATATTTTAACAGTTTTTTTAACATTGAGAAAGAATCACAGTATTTGTGAATCATCTGGCTTTGGTTATCATCGCTGAACTTTCCCGTAAGGACTTTTTTCATGGCACATGCATCAACAGTTTACCTAAAAGATTATCAACCCCCTGCTTTTTGGGTAGAGAGTGTCCAGCTAACCTTTCAGCTACAACCTACTGGCACAGAAGTTATTTCGCTGGTTCATTACAAACACAATCCCAATTCAACAAATCAAGTTCTTGAGCTTGATGGTTTTGAACTGGAACTGTTGGATATTCAACTCAATGGACACACATTGCCTACAACAGCCTATCGACAACATGAGTTAGGCATCTCCATTGATAAGCTTCCAAAAAGTTTTACATTACAAATCACCACCCGCATCAATCCCGAAGCCAATACCGCTTTAGAAGGGTTATACCGCTCATCAGGCAACTATTGCACCCAATGTGAGGCACAAGGCTTTAGGCGCATCACGTATTATCAAGATCGTCCCGATGTCATGGCTCCATTCACCGTAAAAATCATTGCCGACAAAGCCACCAACCCTGTCTTGTTATCCAATGGTAACCCCATCAATAGCGGTGATTTGGATGATGATAAACATTTCGTGGAATGGCATGACCCTTTCCCCAAACCTTGTTACCTCTTTGCTTTGGTAGCAGGCGACTTGGCAAAGGTTGAAGACAGTTTCACCACCCAATCGGGGCGCGACATCACCCTGCAAATCTACACTGAACCCCATCATATCCATCAATGTGACTTTGCCATGGCATCGCTCAAACGCGCTATGGCTTGGGATGAGCAACGCTTTGCTCTGGAATACGACCTCGACCTATTTATGATTGTTGCAGTGGATGATTTTAATATGGGTGCTATGGAAAATAAGGGTTTGAATATTTTTAATTCTCGCCTTGTCTTTGCCAGCCCTGAAACTGCCACTGATGATGATTATATCGCCATTGAAGCGGTGATTGGGCATGAGTATTTTCATAATTGGACGGGCAACCGTGTCACCTGCCGTGATTGGTTTCAACTTAGCCTTAAAGAAGGTTTGACGGTATTCCGAGACCAAGAGTTTACCGCAGATTTGCACGATAGAGCCGTGAAACGCATTGAAGATGTGCGACTGCTTCGCACCCACCAGTTTGCCGAAGATACAAGCCCCATGGCGCACCCCATCCGCCCTGCATCTTTTGTTGAAATCAATAATTTCTATACCGTGACGGTGTATGAAAAAGGTGCAGAAGTGGTACGTTTATATCACTCGCTATTGGGTGAGCAAGGTTTCCGCAAAGGTATGGATTTGTATTTTGAGCGCCATGATGGGCAAGCCGTGACCACGGAAGATTTTTTAAGTGCCATGGCTGATGCCAATAACCGTGATTTGAGTCAAATGCAGACTTGGTATAATCAGGCAGGCACGCCACACCTCAAAGTATCTTTAGACTATGATGCAGATACTCAAACGTGCACGCTGACTTGCGAGCAGTCTTGCCCTGCCACAGCTGAATCCCAAAATAAAAAGCCGTATTTGATACCGCTTAAAATGGTATTATTGGATAAAAACGGAAATATGCTGATGGATGAACAGACTTTATTGGTTACGCAAGAAAAGCAGGTGTTTACCTTTGCATCCATCAGAAGCCAACCCATTCCATCCTTGTTGCGTGATTTTTCTGCGCCCGTCATTTTAGAGTATGATTATTCGGATAGCGATTATGCTTTTTTGATGCAGCATGATAACAACCCATTTAATCAATGGTCGGCAGCCCAAGCTTTAGCCAGCCATAGCATCATGAAGCTGATGCAGGATAAGGATAATAACTTAGACATTCTCATCAACGCCATGAAATCTGTGTTAGAAAACAATAGTTTGCCCCCTGCGCTTAAAGCTGAAGCATTAAGCCTGCCTTCTATATCGGATATGCAGGAAGCATGGTTAATGCAGCATGATGCAGTGAACCCAAGCCACGTATTTTCAGCAAGAGAGCAACTCAAATCAAGTATCAGCCAAGCCTTAAGAGATGAGCTGTTAACCACCTATCAGACCATGCAAGATACAGCTGATTTAAGCGATGGTGCGATGCAGCAGCGCAAGCTTAAACATGTGTGTTTGGCTTATTTAACGGCACTGGGCGAACCTGAAATGCTAGAGTTAGCGATGCAACAATTTAACTCAGCCCAAAACATGACCAGCCAATATGCAGCACTGCATTGCCTTGTCCAACATGATAACACGCACGCAAAAGAGGCATTACAAAGCTTTGAGCAACAATGGAAAGATGAAACCAATGTGATGGATAAGTGGTTTGCTGTGCAAGCAAGCTCCCCTACCTTGGGTTCGTTAGCACATATACAAACCTTGATGCAGCACCCGCAATTTAGCATCAAAAATCCCAATAAAGTGCGTGCTGTACTTGGCGGTTTTGCCATGCGCAACCCAAGTCAATTTCATGCTGAGAATGGCAGCGGTTATCAGTTTATGGCAGAGAAAATCATCGCTTTGGATAAGCTTAACCCGCAAATAGCAGCCCGAATGGTTCGCACATTGATGAATTGGAAACGTTTGGATCCAGTCCGCCAAAACTTAATGAAAGCAGAGTTACAACGTATTACAGATACTCAAGGTTTATCGAGTGATGTACTTGAAGTCGTTAATAAAAGCTTAACATAAAACCGTTAAAGCGAAACGTACCATTCACTGTTTTCAATATTCACAGGCAATGATTCACCAGCGCATACCTTATCAAAAGCATCACGCTTACCTTCGCCTGTTACCAAGATCATGCGACGGCGCGCAGACTTAAGCGCAGTATAACCCATTGAAACACGATCCGATGGCGGTTTTGGTGAGTAAAATACAGGCACAGCCAAACGCTCATCTTGCAATGCTGGGTTATTGGGGAACAAACTTGCTGTATGTCCATCTTCGCCCATACCCAAAAGCGCCAAATCCAATGCTTCAATGCCAGCCAGCTCATCCGCATACAAAGCCGCTGCCTTCTCTGCACCAAGCTCTGCATCAATGCGGTGAATATGAGATTTAAGAACTGGCACATGGTTCAGTAGCGCTTTATCCGCCATTACATCATTGCGCTCATCATCACCCACAGGTAAACAACGCTCATCACCAAACCACACATGCACCTTTGACCAGTCCATATCAGCATCGCGCAACAACTCATAACACTGCTTGGGCGTTGTTCCACCTGCCAATACCCAGTGAAATACACCACGCTGTGCAATACACTCATCTGCCGACTCTTTTACAATACCCGCAACGACTTGGGCAACCTCTAATGGCGTTTCAAAATGCTGAATCGACTCATTCATCATGAACCTTCAAATTCCTCCAACCGCCTTCACATTCATCCAGCAATGCATCCATACCAGGAACATCCAGTGTGCCTGCCTCATAGGTCGCAATATTGGTTTCTTTTGCCCACGCATCCATAATTGGGGCCACAATTGCCCAACTTTCTTCTACTTCATCGGCACGTGAAAACAAACCCGCCTCACCCAACATCACATCATGCAATAATGTTTCATAAGCTTCTGGCATACCCGAACCCACCATGCCATACGAAGCATCCAATTTCACACCACGCAGCTCTGTCGATAAGCCTGGTTGCTTGGCTGTCATGGTAAGCTGCATACCTTCATCAGGCTGCAAACGGAAAATAAGCTCATTATTTGGCACATGATCTTCGCCTAAATCAAACAGTTGCTGGGGTGGTGTCTTAAAACGAATACAAATTTCAGAAACGCGATCTGGCAAACGTTTGCCTGTACGCAATACAAATGGCACACCATGCCAACGCCAGTTATCTACATAAAATTTCACTGCTGCAAAGGTTTCTGTGCACGAATCAGCTGCGACATTTTTTTCATCACGATACGCAAGCACTGTTTCACTACCAATCTTACCTTCTGCATACTGTGCTCGCACTGCAATACCTTTTACATCTTCAGGCTGAATTTCACGCATGGAACGCAATACTTTCATCTTTTCATCACGTACATCATTGGCATGCAAGGAAACAGGCGGCTCCATCGCCACCAATGCCATCACCTGCATCAAATGACTCTGAATCATATCACGAAATGCACCCGAATTCTCATAATAACCCGCGCGATAGCCAATGCCCAATGACTCAGACACAGATATTTGCACATGGTCAATATAGTTGCGATTCCATAAAGGCTCCAGCACCGAATTGGCAAAACGAAAAACCATCAAATTTTGCACCGCTTCTTTACCCAAGTAAT
>JAUZQR010000308.1 GCA_030950865.1 Mariprofundaceae bacterium
TTCCATCACGTGGGCGTGTCATCATTATTGCCAACCACCCCATTGGAACACTTGATGCTGCTATTTTATTAAAGGTGGTCGGGCAAGTTCGTAGCGATGTAAAAGCTGTTACCAACCAATTGCTCTCTAGTATTGAGCCTATACGCTCCTTGTTGTTGCCCGTGGATAATATGACGGGAAAAACATCGCGCCAACAAGTCAAAGCCGTCTACCAACACCTTGAAAATGAAGGTGCCGTGATTATCTTTCCAGCAGGTGAAGTGTCCCGATTAGGCCCAACAGGGATTCGTGATAGCAAATGGAGCAAGGGTTTTCTCAACATTGCTATATCAAGCCACGCACCCATCTTACCCATTCATGTGAATGGTCGTAATTCGGCATTTTTCTATGCCTTATCATGGCTTGCCAAACCTATATCCACCTTATGGCTGGTGCGTGAAATGTACAAACAAGCCAAACGCTCCGTAGGCATCACCATCGGAAAGCTTATTCCTACTGAAAGCTATCAAAGTGTGCAGTTACCGATGGGAGCAAAAGTAAAGCTATTTCAAAAACATTTATACCGTATCGCCAAGGGAAAAAAGCCCATTTATGATACCTGCTCACCCATTGCTCACCCAGAAAACAGACAATTATTACGCCAAGAAATTCAACAGTGCCAATTATTGGGAGAAACACAAGATGGCAAAAAAATTCACCTTTCCCCTTACCAGCCCGATAGTTGCCTTATGCGCGAAATTGGTCGTTTACGTGAAATTTCCTTTCGTGCAGCAGGTGAAGGAACAGGACTTCGCCGCGATGTGGATCGTTATGACCGCCATTGTTTTCAATTGGTCTTATGGGATGAAAACGACCTCGAAATTGTTGGAGCATACCGCTTATGCGCTACACGTCATGCAATTTCAACAGGCGCGAAATCTGAATCACCAATTTACTCTCAAACCTTGTTTAACTTCTCCGAAGAGATGGATGAGATTTTAGAATCTGGACTAGAATTGGGACGAAGCTTTGTGCAGCCACGCTATTGGGGTCGTCGCAGCTTGGATTATCTTTGGTATGGTATTGGCGCGTTTTTACGCAATAACCCTGAATACCGTTATTTATTAGGGCCTGTCTCAATAAGCAATAGTTACCCAATCGCTGCCAAGGATATGCTCGTTTATTTTTACAGCCTTTACTTCGGTGACCATCAACAAAAAGCACAAGCTATGTTGCCCTACTATATTGATGCAAACAAACGCCCTGAACTTGAACAACACTTCACAGGGCAAAACTACAAAGCAGATTTCACACACCTTAAAGCCAGTCTGAAACATATGGGATGCACTGTCCCCACACTTTACAAACAATATACTGAAATGTGCCAAGAAGGTGGCGTACATTTTCTTGATTTCAATATTGACCCTGATTTTGCCAACTGCATTGATGGACTTGTGGTGGTTGACCTTACACAGCTAAGCGATAAAACACGCCAGCGTTATATTGAAAATCATAAACAAGATATGTGTTAAGATTGCAATAAAGCTACGGTGTGCCAAACACAACCTTGGCTATCTCTTTATCTTGCTCAAGAATTAACCAACGACGATGCAGCCAAAGCCACAATTCAGGGCGTGCACGAATCACAGGTTCGAAACTATCGCAAATACTTTGCATCACATGCACCATATTTGCCTGTTTATCTTCTCCAGGCTCTGGCATATCAATGTTCCAAAAACGTAATCTAAAATGAAAACCATTGCCTTTACGCTCCAAAGCAACACCAATCACAGGTGTTTGTTGGCGCAATACAAATGCCGCAGGCATGGTGGTTGTATTAGCCAAATGCCCTAAAAATGGTATCGGCGTACCTTGGCTCATATGTTGGTCAATCATTACCGCAACACAATCGCCCTTGCGCAGTGCCTTTGGAAGCCAGCGCAGACCTTGCAAGCGTGACTCCATATGTGCGCCAAATCGTTCACGACATTGTTTTAAATATGCTTCGAGAATATTATTTTTAAGTGGGCGATAAAGAATATGCGCATGACAATTTAACATAGAAAGCATTAACGCACCCAACTCCCAATTACTATGGTGTGCTGCTGTAAAAAAAACACCTTTTCCCTGACTCATCGCATCGCGCAACACCTCTTCACCTTGCAACTCCACCCGCGACAATAAAAACTCTTTCGAGCGTAGAAAGATATGGGGAAATTCAAAACATGTGCGACCCAACTCTGTAAATGATGCCCGTGCCATCTTATATCGCCATTGCCGAGTCTTATGTGGGTAAACACGGGTTAAATTGGCTAATGCTATTATACGATGCCTTCGCACCACATAATAAGCTATATGCCCAAGCCCTGCCCCCAAAGCTCCCGCCACACGAACAGGCAAAAGTCGAATAAGCCAAAAGGCAAGCTTTACAAAACTCGCCACTAACCATGCATTCACTATAAAAACCTCACTTTGTCAGTCATCAAAAAATCAACCATCCTACAGACAGGGAAATATTTCAACTATACATTACAGTATTCACCATCTACAAGTGTCAAAATTAAGCGGTGTCATCCAGATACTACCAGCATATAAACATTATTCGGCATCAAACTTGCTGAACTTTCAGTGCACATCTAATATAAATAAGAAAGTCGTGAGGCATTGGGAAATAATGATTTTATATATATTATGAAACACCTATTCACTGGATATACAACTGGAAAATCACAAGATGATAATTTGCAGTGTCGAACTATTACTTTTATTGCAGCAATGTCTGCTCCAACAACTGCGATATTTTCAATACTCAACTTTCTTAATGGGCGAGTAGAACTCGCTATTGCTGAAATTATTGGCACACTCTTCTTTACATATTGCTTTTATGTTGCCAACAAAGATATCTCACTAGCATCCAAAAGGAACCTATTATTGCTAGCCTCAATCTTTGTCTTATTTGCCATCTTTATGGATGGTGGTATCGCATATACAGGGCTATCGTGGAGTTTTCTCGTTCCATTTTTAGCGGCATTACTGATGGGTTTACCACGTGCATGGTATTGGATATTGGGCTATGCAGCTATGCTATCCATTCCCATTTTTGCGCACTTCTTTGGTTTTCATAGATTACCATATACTGATGCCAATTTAATGTACTTTGCTGCTATATATGCTCTGTCATCATTATTTGCTGCAACATTTGAAGCTCAATTTGAACGCTTACATGTGCGCTACGAAAACAATATTTTAGAGCTAGAAAATTTAAAAAATAATCTCGAACAAAATATTGAAGCTAGAACTGTTGCATTGCAAAAATCCAATGAAAAATTACAAGATGAAGTTCGCAAGCATAAAGAAACCTCTCAAGCACTCAAAGACAGTGAACATCGCTTTTATCAAGCACAAAAAATGGAGACTATTGGAACATTGGTCGGTGGTATCGCGCATGATTTTAATAATATGCTTGCTGGTATTAATGCAAATTTATTCATGATTAAAAGGCGCGGAAAAGAAAATCCTGAAATCATTAGTCGTTCAGAGGATGTCGAGCAACTTGTGATGAGCGCATCTGATATGATTCGACAGCTATTAACCTTTGCTAGACAAGATCGCGTACAGTTTCAGGTTTTTGACTTGGTACCATTCTTAAATGAAGCCTTTAAATTAGCCAAAGTATCCATTGTAAAAACAATCGATGTAACACTTGAAAATAACGCTGGAACATTACCTGTTTATGGCAATGAAACACAGATTCAACAAGTGCTCATGAACATGATTAACAATGCCCGCGATGCTTTAAAATCAATAGATAACGCAAGTATTACTGTTAAACTGGTAGAATATACCCCTAGCGAAAGGTTTAAAAAAACGTAACTATTCAGCGCCCATCATAAAGGCAGGTTTTTCGCCGTCAAACAGCAGTCTCAGAGCCATGCTGGAAGATAGCCCCTGTTTTCTGCATGTAGAGATGTAACTTCTGCATCGGCAAAATGCTGTAGCACCATCGAAGGATCGAAAGCAACCCGATACTTTCTGCTGTACCTTGGTCATACGCAGATCCCTTTCGCCCTGGTTGTTGGTAAATGGCACCTCAGGTACATCCATGAATCGCAACACGTCATCCTCAAATTTCCTCAGACGTTCTAACAGGTTTCTTGATTTTGACCGTTTCAATCTACCTCTTTTCCCCTGACGATCCCCCTCATCTGGAGGCGGGCATTCAGCATCTGCCTCCAGAAGCACATCTCTGTATTGTTTTCTGAATGCATCACCGGCCACAGCCAGTAAACAACCGCCGGCATCATGGACGGCGTTGTTCATCTCACACAACAATTTCTGCATTTTCTTTGCCCATTGCTGCTTGTCCTGCTCCCATGCTCGCTCCAGCTCTCTGAGATGGTGAGCATTGCATAAGGCATGCGTGCATTCATAACGGTAATACGGTTTCCAATGGTCATGACACAAAACGCCAGAGAAATGCGGCAGTACGCCCATTTCATCCATGGCCTCTTTACCGCGTTTTGCATGAGGATAGAAATAAGTCAGCGAACGGTTGCTGTTGCAATGCAG
>JAUZQR010000309.1 GCA_030950865.1 Mariprofundaceae bacterium
CCTGCAATATTTTCTAATAAGGTCGCATAGGGCAATAAACATAAATGCCTATCTTCCGCACATGCCTCGGTTGCTTGTGCAAGAGATATTGCCACATTATCCATCACAGACTGACTCAAGCACACGCCTTTGGCATTGCCTGTTGAACCTGATGTGTAAGTGATTTTTTGTACATGCTTTGGAAATGGCACTGCTTGAGCCTCTTCCGACAAACCATGCAAACGATAAACTTGCAACGCTTTTCCAGCCATCTCCCATGTAGGCAGCAAGTCATAATTCATGCTAATAAGTTTTAATAACGCCTCAGTATTACTTCCTAAGTTCGAAACTAAAAAATCAACGTCGCTACTTTGCAAAGCGTGTTGAACTTGTTGTGGCGAAAAAAACAAAGGCACAGGAATAAGTGGTATCTCCGCCTTTATACAGCCCAAATCTACAATCAAGACAGCGGGTGTATTATCCATAAGAATTGCCATACGTGTGGCTTTTTGTGCTAAAAAATAATGTTGGCTAGAAAGAATATGTTCAGCCAGCTGTGCATAAGTAATCGCATACGTTTGTCCTTGAATCGCCACCTTGCCTGCTTGCTTTAAAGCGTGTTTAGCAATTGCATCCAAAATCAAACTCATAAATGAGCGCGCTCTTTTTCTTGATCCAAAATGCGCTGCCATTGTAGTCCCATATCACGTGCTTTGGTCATTAATTCACGGCAACCCACTGGAAAATTATGGCTCATTACTTCCAAAACGCGATAGGTCATACGTAAGTCAGCGGCTCGAATCATGGGTTTATGATTATAATAGCTGCCCCAAGCAATGCGCTGTTCTGGCGGTAGCTTACTCGAGTCAGCAATGCCCAATTCAATATATTTCAAACCCAAACGCCGAAAGCCATTCGCTAACTGTGGCACAGCTGTCACCACACCCCACTGATAACCTGCACCAAACAAAAAAGACACCAACGCAATAATCGCATCGCGACCACCACCAGGTCCTGCTTCAGCAAGATTTCCAACCTCAACAATCACATCACGATGAACAGTTTGTCCTATTTTACGCGATAATTCATAATCAACCGATTGACGCATATATTGCTCAACGAATAAGGAGCCAGAAACAGCTTCTTTATAACCTGCTACAGAATAATATGCTCCAGTTTCATCGTAACGCAGGCGAATCAAATGCGGCATAAAATGTTCGATGCAAGCACCATATTTTTTAGAAAAAACATCCCGAATAAAAGCTTCAGCTTGACTTCGATCACAATGATCTGGATGCAATACATCTAGCATATCTACCCCTTATATTGAGAAAGCTTGCCCTAAAGTGAGAAGCAAAGAAAAAGTAAAGGTATTAGATTAAATAAAGGTTAAAAAGCATCATGCATCATTTCTTCATACTCAGACAAAGAACGAACAAATGCAGGGCGCTCAAACAAGCGATTCATATATGACTCAAGATGCACCCATTTGGATGTATCAATACCATTGGATTTCAAGCGCCACAAGATAGGTGCCATGGTAATATCTGCGAGAGAATAACTCTCTCCCACAAAATAAACTTGGTGTTCCAAGTAGCCATTCAATGATTCCAAATAGGTTTTAAATTTACGCATTGGCTCGGTTTTTTTCTTCACACGAATCAAGTTGAAATACAAAGGGTACAACTCATCTTCGATCCGTAATACAGCCAAACGCATTTGAGCGCGTTCAGCTGGTGAGCCAGGTTTTAAGGGTGGATGTGGATAACGCTCATCCAAATATTCATTCACAACCTGTGCTTCAAAAAACACAACATCGCGATCAATCACTGTTGGCAGTTTACCATAAGGGTTAATGCTCATGAAATCTTCAGGAAGATTATCTGGCTCCAACTCAACACAATCCACAGGTAATTCTTTTTCTTGCAATACAATACGCGTACGATGCGAGTTAGGGCACTGTGGATCGGAATAAAGCTTGACCATTAAAAACCTCCAAAAATGAACGCGGCTACCCGCGAAAGCTCGCGCACTATAGCCTTAAACGCGAGAAAATAAAGCGATATTACTCGCTATCAGCCTCACGAGTCACACCCATCAGCTTCGCAGAAATAAAGGCATCAATGTCGCCATCCAAAAAGGACTGGGTATTACCTGTTTCCATGCCTGTTCGCAAATCCTTGATGCGCGATTGATCCAAGACATAGGAACGAATCTGATGCCCCCAACCAATCTCTGTTTTGGTATCTTCTAGCCCTTGCTTTTCCGCCTGACGCGCTTCCACTTCTCGCTCATACAAACGCGCTTTCAACATCTTCCAACATGCTTCACGATTTTTATGCTGTGAGCGATCATTTTGACATTGCACCACCACACCCGTTGGCTCATGTGTCATCCTTACAGCTGAATCAGTTTTGTTAATATGCTGACCACCCGCCCCTGATGCACGATAGGTGTCCACACGCACATCGGCAGGATTGATATCAATTTCGATTTCACGTTCAATATCTGGAAATGCAAATACCGAAGCAAAGGATGTATGACGACGATTCCCTGAATCAAATGGGGATTTCCGCACCAAACGATGCACACCAATTTCAGCTTTCAAAAACCCATACGCATACTCGCCTTTAATGGAAACTGTCACCGATTTAATGCCTGCTTCTTCACCAGCAGTGCATTCCAACAACTCGGTTTTAAAGCCTTTTCGCTCAGCCCAACGCAAATACATACGCAAAATCATTTCAGCCCAATCTTGAGCTTCTGTACCACCTGAACCTGCATTAATATCCAAAAATGCAGACTCCATATCGGTTTCACCACCCAACATTTGCGCCAATTCCAGGCCTTCAATGGCTGTTTGCACTGTATCAAGCACTGCCACAGCTTCCAATTGAGAATCTTGATCCCCTTCATCCATACCCATTTCAAAAA
>JAUZQR010000031.1 GCA_030950865.1 Mariprofundaceae bacterium
AGCTATAAGGCGATGGTGCATGCCGCATAGCAAGAGAGATGACTGTCTGCACATCATCCATCATACTATCAGGGTCTTTTCGACGTTCCAGCCGACTTTCTTCCGCCATCCAAGCCATATCGGCATGCATATTTAAGTCAACCCAATCATCCAATGCTTTACGATCTTGGCTTGCTATTTTAGGCTGTGAGAAGTGGCATAAATCAAAACCATGCTGGTAAGCGCACTCGCGAATAGACTCGCGTAAGTCGTTGTCTACTTTCAATTAAGCAACTCTTTTTCATATGAAAATAAGGTATCAAAAAGATTCATGCGTCATACTAGGAAACCACCTGTTTTAAATCAATTTCCTCTTTAATAAATTGTAAATAGTTTGGTTTAATGTCTCAACAGAATAAGGTTTTTGTAATATCTTTATATAGTCCAAGTTTTTTGGAATTTCTTTCAAATGATTTTCATCATAACCAGATGTAAAGATAATGGGCAATTCTGAATGCATCAACCATAGCTCTTTTGCCAGCTCAATACCGCCCATATTGGGCATAATTACATCTGTTAATAACAAAGCTATTTCATCCCTATGTGCTTCAAAAATACGCTTAGCCTCTAATCCATCATGAGCCTGTAATGCTTGATAACCAAAACTGTTTAAAAGTTCACAATTTACAGTACAAATATCGCTTTCATCATCCACACAGAGGATCACTTCACCATGACCATCAAACAAATCATTGTTGTTGGTGTTTTTACTCGTACGCTCATCATCTAGCACAATAGGCAAGAAAATATTCACGGTTGTGCCTTCACCCACAATACTATCCAAGTCAATAAAGCCCTGATGGCTCTGAATGGAGCCATAAATCATAGCCAAGCCCAAACCAGTGCCCTCACCCACACCTTTTGTTGTATAAAAAGGCTCAAAAACATGTGTTAGGTTTTCTTCAGCAATACCACAGCCATTATCTTGAATAGATAAACGTGCATATACCGTTTCCAAGTCAACTTCGGGATGCCTTTGAATAAAATCTTCTTGAGCCTGAAAATGGTTAACAACAATGTTAATATTTGGGTTATTCCTATCTTTCAGCGCATCACGGCTATTATTAATTAAATTCATAAGCACTTGTTGTAATAAGCTTGCATCGCCGTTAATTAATAATGGCTCCTTGCATATATTGATATTGAGTTTGATATTTTCGGGAACGGTTCGTTTGGCAAGTTCAAACACCTCTTTCATTAATAGGCTAAATGAAAAAT
>JAUZQR010000310.1 GCA_030950865.1 Mariprofundaceae bacterium
AAAGGTTACTTCAATTTGCGGCATACCACGTGCTGCTGGAGCAATACCTTCAAGGTTAAACAAACCCATTTCTTTATTGGCAGAGAAGATTTCACGCTCACCCTGGGCAATTTTAATGGTTACCGCTGTTTGATTATCTGCCGCAGTGGTATAAGTTTGTGATTTCTTTGTTGGAATAGTGGTGTTTTTCTCAATAATTTTATTGAACAAACCACCTTCCACTTCAATACCCAAAGACAAAGGCGTAACATCCAATAGCAACACATCTGTCACATCACCAGTAAGAATTGCGCCCTGAATACCAGCACCAATCGCTACCACTTCATCAGGATTCACACCTTTATGAGGTTCTCTGCCAAAGAATGCTTCCACTTTTTCTTGCACCAATGGCATACGTGTCTGACCACCCACCTAGACGACATCATGAATGTCAGAGGCTGATACACCAGCATCTTTCAATGCTTGTTTACATGGAGCCAATGAACGCTCAACCAAATCACCCACCAAAGATTCAAACTTGGCACGCGTTACTTTGACCAATAGATGTTTAGGCCCTGAAGCATCCGCAGTAATAAATGGTAAGTTTACTTCCGTTTGCTGTGCAGAAGAAAGCTCAATCTTAGCTTTTTCAGCCGCTTCTTTTAAACGTTGCAACGCAAGTTTATCTTTCAGTAAATCCACACCATTTTCTTTCTTAAACTCTTCAGCCAAATATTTAATCAACACTTGGTCAAAATCTTCACCACCCAAAAATGTATCACCATTGGTCGCTTTTACTTCAAACACACCATCACCAATTTCAAGGATAGACACATCAAATGTACCACCACCCAAATCGTAAACAGCAATCAAATGATTCTCTTCAGTTTTATCCAAACCATACGCCAATGCTGCTGCTGTTGGCTCATTCACAATGCGAAGTACGTTAAGACCAGCAATTGCACCTGCATCCTTGGTTGCTTGACGTTGTGAATCGTTAAAGTAAGCAGGTACTGTAATCACAGCATCAGTGACTGTTTCACCCAAATAATCTTCGGCTGTTGATTTCATTTTTTGCAGGGTAATTGCAGAGATTTCCTGTGGACTCATCTTCTTGCCATCAGCTTCAACCCAAGCATCACCATTATCAGAAGCTACGATTGGATAAGAAACCAACTCATGATGATGTTTGGTTTCTTTTGAATCAAACTTGCGACCAATCAAACGTTTTACTGCATAAAAAGTGTTATCTGGATTGGTGACCATTTGACGTTTCGCCGCCGCGCCTACCAATCGTTCATCTCCAGCAAATGCCACTACAGATGGCGTTGTGTTATCGCCTTCGCTGTTTGGAATCACTTTATAAGTGTCACCTTCCATCACCGATACACATGAATTGGTTGTTCCTAAATCAATACCAATGACTTTTGCCATTTTCTACTCTCCTGTACTTCTTCAAACTTTAATTTCTTCTTACTAGCTTGTATGGGGGCGCTCATTTCTCGATTCAACCCCTACTACATATTGGCGGTTTATTTCCCGCTGGATACCAATACCTGTGCTGGGCGAATCAAACGACCATTCAACATATATCCTGCACAATGCTGATTAATCACTACCCCTTCAGGCTCATTGGACGGCATTTGAGATAACGCTTCATGTTTATGCGGGTCAAATTGCTCACCCACAGCATCAATACGCTCAACATCAAATTTTTCCATCATGCCACGCCATGAATCCAAGGTACGCTGCACACCATCACGCAAGGCATCTTCTTTGCCTTCTTCCACATCCAGCGCACGTTCAAGATTGTCCACCACATCAAGCAGAGCTACAGTAAATTTCTCTACTGCAAATTTACGCGCATCCACCACTTCACGAGCTGTACGTTTGCGTAAGTTATCCATTTCAGCATGTTGACGAAGCAACTTATCATTAAGTTCAGTTACTTCATTCTTTAGCGCCTGCATCGGATCAATCGGTTCACCTTCTTCATCGACAGTTAGCACATCATCTTCAAGTGAAGTTTCTTCGTTTATTTTTTCATTGGGCTCATCTTTTACTACTTCAACTTCTTGGTCTTCAATGTCTTGTTTTTTATTCTTGCTGCTCACAACAATCCTCCATCAATTGGCTAGTCGACTGTATAGGTATCCCATAACCCATTTTCAAGCCCCCAATATTATAAAATGCATACAAATATTCTATAACTTGCAACTCACAGACTCAGTCGCAATATGTGGCGCAATTAAAATACCTCACAAGACCCTTGATGGAGCAATCACAACCATGCAAAAGTTAGCCCAACAAATCGTCCAACATATTCGTTTTGAACAGTTTATTATCGCAGTCATCCTGATAAGCGCTGTGCTTATTGGTCTGGAAACATCTGCTGATATTATGACTATATACGGTAATTGGATTCATCTTGGCAACCAACTGGTACTTGCCATTTTTATCATCGAAGCAGCACTTAAAATATATGCCGTCGCACCCAAACTCAGTCGGTATTTTGGTAAGGGCTGGAATATCTTTGATTTCTCCATCATTTTACTCGCTCTGTTACCAAGTACGGGTGAATTTGCCATGATTGCGCGCTTGGCTCGTCTACTTCGTGTACTACGCCTTATTTCAGCTATTCCCGAATTACGCCTGATTGTCTCTACACTTATGCGCTCTATTCCTAGCATGGCAAATGTTATGTTGTTGATGAGTGTTATCTTTTATATTTACGCAGTGGCAGAGCAGCAATTATTCCATGAACATGACCCAGAGCATTGGCATAATATAGGTATTTCATTGCTTACATTATTTCGCATTGTCACCTTGGAAGATTGGACAGATGTCATGTACACCGCCATGGCAATGAATCCATACAGTTGGATTTATTTTGTATCATTTGTCATTCTTGGCACGTTTGTGATCATCAACTTATTTATTGCCGTGGTGATTAACAATCTCGATGAAGCCAAACAGGAGCAGCTCAACAAAATGCGTGCGCCGCCCAGCCGTGATGAGTTACTAAAAGAGCTTGCGCAAACACAAAAGGCATTATTATCACTGAGTCAGCAGCTTGCGAATAAAGATATTGGTACACTTATAAATAAGTAACCATATAAAAGTTGTGCTTTAATTTCGTTTCTATTATAAACCGCCATACGATGTTTCATATTATTGATGACGAGCCCATGCTCCGCGAACTTTTTGATACCATTATTGACGATGCGGGATTTTCTTCTCGCAGTTTTGAATCGGGCGAGGCTTACCTTCGCTTTCTCCACTCACCTAATTTTGAAAAGCCTACCGCGATATTAAGTGATGCTTCTATGCTAGGCAT
>JAUZQR010000311.1 GCA_030950865.1 Mariprofundaceae bacterium
CCCGTGAGCCTGATTCAATATCTTCTTTCCATTCTTCTCCTGGTTCACGCAAATGCACATGCATATCAATCAAACCAGGGCAAACAATCAAACCTTTAGCATCAATGGTTTGCGCCGCATCACCAGAAAACTTGCCCACTCCTGCGACTTTACCATCTGCAATCCAAACATCGCAGACTTCATCAATCTTGTTTGCAGGGTCAATCACCCGACCATTTATAATAAGAATATCAGTCATTTTTATTCACCACAGAGGACACAGAGAGCACAGAGTTTTTCATTAGAGAACCATCCTTTTGATACCATCTTTCAACCAACGTGCATTAAAATTAATAAGTAAGCCTTTTTGGATATTGGCTAACTTCATATATGTGAGCAGCTGGGCTTCAAAGATCGACTCATGTTTTGCAACTGATTTAATTTCTAAAATTAAACTATCTTCGATAAGAAAGTCTAATCGATAAGCACAGTCTATCTGCACCCCTTTATATTGGATATGCAAAGGCTTTTGTCTTTCAAAGTGGATGCCTTTTGAACCTAATTCATATGCCAAAGCCGCTTCATATGCAGACTCCAATAGCCCAACACCCAACCCTTTATGAACATCTATCGCACAACCAATAACAGCACCTGTTAGCGCATCTTTCTCTGTGCGCTCAGTGTTCTCTGTGGTGGGCATAATATTCAAGCTTCCGTCGCCCCACCACATAGTGCTGTGAGTGCTGCCATGCGAATGGCTACGCCATGTTCCACCTGCTCTAAAATTAAGCTTTTCATGGAATCAGCAACGTCCGTTGATATTTCCACACCGCGATTCATGGGCCCTGGATGCATGACCATGCAATGATCACCTGCCGCTTTGAGTCGCTTCATGTTTAAGCCATAAGTTTCGTGGTATTCGCGGATGGATGGAAAACAGCAGTTCGTTGTTAAGCGCTCAGTTTGCACGCGCAGCATGTAAAGAATATCTGTGCCTTGCAGTGCCTCATCAAAATCATGAAAAACCTCACAACCATAGTTCTCCACAAAGGCTGGCAATAATGTTTTAGGCGCAACAATGCGTACTTTATAACCCATAATTTTTGCTGCCAACAAGTGCGACCTCGCCACTCTAGAATGGGAAATATCACCAACTATGGTCATGGTTTTACCTGAAATATCTCCGATACTATGTTTTAGCGTAAGTAAATCTGTCAGGATTTGAGTTGGATGTTCATGCGAGCCATCACCTGCGTTAATCAGAGCTGTATTATCTAAGAACTCTGCCAAAAACTCACATGTGCCTGCAACAGAATGTCGAATCACCAACACATGCGGCTGCATGGCTGCCAAAGTTTGCCCCGTATCGAGCAGTGTTTCGCCTTTTTTGGTCGCCGAGGTAGAAGCCGAAATATTAATAACATCGGCAGATAAGCGTTTGCCTGCAATTTCAAAGCTCGTACGGGTACGGGTTGAATTCTCAAAAAACAAATTAATCACTGTACGCCCGCGCAACGTCGGTTCTTTTTTCACACTTCTGCTGTTAATTTCAATAAACTCATCACCCAAATTCACTAGCGATGTAATTTGTTCACGACTTAAATCTGCAATGCCAAAGATGTGTTTGAGTCCAAATAGCGGTTTAGGCATGTTACTTCTCCGTTGACTGGTTGCCTGTTTGAGAGGCATTCGCGGCGATAAAATCTTCTAAAAATACGGCTGCTGCCGTTTGATCCAGTTTGGCACGCATACGCTTTTCATTCAAACCTTGCGCAAAAAGTCTCTCTTTCGCAGTCCATGTTGAGAGCCGTTCATCTTGAAAAAAAATGGGAAAGTCGATGGTTTCTGAAAGCTGTTTGGCAGCACTTCGACAATCTTCTGCCTGCGCCCCTTCGGTGCCATCCATATTTTTGGGAAGCCCAACAACAATGCCTTTGCTACCATATTCACGGATAATTTTTAGCACTTGTTTGGGCCAGCCTTGATCATTGCGAAATAAACACGTTACGCCGCGACAAGAAATCCCCAAACGGTCAGATACGGCAACACCAATGCGCTTGCCGCCGATGTCTAAAGCGAGCAAGGGCAGAGAAATATCAGAAGTTTCGCAAGATGTGATCGTCATTAAATCCGAGATTGTGCAAGGTTTGTGTGCAAGCGTCCACCATCACGCTCATTCCAGCCAAACAAACAACCGTATTTTCACCACTTGGCGCATCATCTTCCAGTGCATGGTGCACATAGCCAACGGGACCGTCCCAATCCTCATGTCCCGTCGTTAAAGAAATACTTACATCAATATCATGCTCCGCCAAATCTTCCATTTCATCGGTTAAAAGGCGATGGAATGCAGTTAGAAAACCTGCATAAATAGATATTTTACCATAATGCTCACGTTCATGAGTCAATGATCGCCAAACACTTCGTAAC